>JBBQIO010000054.1:0-11044 GCA_038325015.1 Polyangia bacterium | reverse complement strand
CGCAGTTGGAGCATGCGCCGTGCGCGCCGCAGCTGCCGCAACCGTCGCCGTGGGCGCGGGTTTGGTTGCGCACCGCGGGGACGGCCTCGAACCACCCCTTGGCGAAGCCGTGCGTCAAGACGTCGAAGCCAAGCGTGCGCGACAGCTCGCACAGATGAAGCCGCCCGTAGGGATCGACCAAAAAAGTCCCCTGGCCGGCGCCGCATTGGTAGAGCTTGTCGTCCTCCGGAACGGTGCCCAGCGCGGGCTTACAGTACTCGGCGAAGTCGCGGACCCGCTCGGCGCTGATGCTCTCGACCTCGACCACTTGGGCCGGCGACAGCCGCTGCGCCAAGGGACCGCGGCCGCCGTCGATGCGCGGCGAGATGATCGCATCGACGCGCAGCGACTTGCCGAGCCCCTCGGCAAACGCGTAAATGTCGCGCAGCTCGTGCGAGTTGCGCTGGATGGCGACGGCCTTGAGCGAGACCTCGACGCCCCCTTGCATCAAGCGCTCAATACCGCGGCGAAAGCGCGCGTGCTGCCCGCTGCCGACGTCGGTCACGCTGTCGTAGGTCTCGGCGGTGTGCCCGTAGATCGTGACGTCGACGGTGCGCGGCGGAAAATCGGCAAACAGATCGACGATGCGGTCGGTGATGAGCGTCGCGTTGCTGTACAGGGCGACCAGAAAGCCACGCGTGTGGGCGTGCTCGTAGATCTCCGCGAAGTCGGGGCGCAAGAGCGGCTCGCCGCCCGTCAGGGTCAGCTCGAGCGTGCCCAGCTCGGCCAGCTCGTCCAAGAGGGACTTGACCTGAGCGGTCGTCATTTCTCGTCGCTGCGCGCCGCGATCTGCGGCCGGCAGATTGACGTAGCAGTGGACGCAGGCGAGGTTGCAGCGGTGGGTCAGCTCGATGCTGCCGTTAAACGGCACCCGCGCCGCTTTGGCCGCTTTCAAGAGGCGCTGCACCAGCGGCGTTTCGGAGCTACGCCCGAGAAATGCGCTCTGCGTATCGATGCCCATCTCTAGCTCTTGGACGTCGGCGTCGAGGCGGCGACCAGGCCGCGCTGGAGCAGCTCGCTTAAGAAATGATCGACATCGGCCTCGACCGCGCGCTCATCGGCGGCGAACTGCGCCCGCACCAGCGCGCACAGGTCATTGCGCGTGCGCGCGCCGTCAAGGTGCTGCCAGACGAACGCGCCCACCCGGTTGAGGACGAACAGCCGATCCATGTTCACGGCGTCGCGCCCGATGGGCACCAGCAGCACCTCGCCGCCGATCGTGCGAGTCACGACCTGCTTGACGACGAGTGGGGCAGAGGAATCCATGACCATTCGTTGTATCACGCGCCCCCACCGTTCACAACGCGCGGCGTCGACTTCACGGCACGCTCTTTTGGCCGCTGCCGGGCGAGCCAATCGGCGTGCTGACCGGCGGCACCAAGAGGATGAGAACCGTGCGCAGCCGGCCGAAGTCGACCACCGGTTCGAGCTCGGCGTCTTGGTATAGCCCGAAGTCGTGGCGCACCACCTTAACCAGCCTACCGACCGGCAAGCGCGCCGGAAACGCACCGTCGAGCCCGGAAGTGACGATGGCGTCACCCTCGGTGGCCGCATCGGTGCGCGCCAGATAGTCGAGCCGCGCGCGATAGAGTCGGTCCGACGCCACGCCCTTGGCCACGCCGCGGCTGCCGGTGCGCGCATCGATGACGTCGATCGAGCTCTTGGGGTCGGTCAGCAAAAAGACATCGGCGTAGCCGGCGGCGACGCGATAGATCCGTCCGACGACGCCGGCCTCGCCGAGCACCGCCATCCCGGCGGCCACCGGCGGCTCACCGCCATCGGCCAGGTCGAGTCGCACGCGCAGCACGCGGAAAAAGGGCGATGTCTCCGAGGCGATCACCTTGGCCGTGCGCGTCGGCGTGTGCAGCCTTTGGCGCAGCGCCAAGAGGCGCCCGAGCTCGTCGATGCGCCGGCCGTCCTCCATGTGCTCGTTGAGCGCGCGCTGGAGTTGTGCATTGTCGCTCTTCAGTCGTTCGTTGTCCGACTCGACGTGAATCAGGGCCACGTAGCGCGACCAGAAGCGCCCCGCCCCCTGCCCCATCCACGCCCCGCCGCGCTCGACCGGCGCGACCACCGCGAGCACGCCACGATCGAGCCAGGTCAGCCGCTCCGGTGCGCGCAGCGACGCCCGCAACAGCAAGAGCGCGAACACCAGCAGCGCTGCCACCAAGACGATCGAACGAGTGCGCCGACTGAGGGTCACGAGGAGTTACGACGGACGCTCGATCAATGAATCGTGACTTCCTTGAGGAGCTTCAGCTCGTCGAGCGCCTTGCCAGTACCGAGCACGACCGCGAGCTGCGGATTTTCCGAGACCATCACCGGCAGGCCGGTCTCCTCGCGCAACAACACGTCGAGGTTGCGCAGCTGCGACCCGCCACCCGACAGCACCACGCCGCGATCGACGATGTCCGCCGACAGCTCCGGCGGCGTCCGCTCGAGCACCACGCGCACCGCCTCGACGATGGCGTTGACCGGCTCCGCCAAGGCGTCGCGAATTTCGTCCGAGTTGATGGTCAGTGTCTTGGGCACCCCGGCCACCAGGTCGCGCCCCTTGACCTCGACGGTGAGGACCTCGTCCATCGGGTAGGCCGAGCCGATCTGCTTCTTGATGTCCTCGGCCGTGCGCTCGCCGATGAGCAGGTTGTATTTGCGCTTGATGTGGCTGACGATCGCCTCGTCCATCTTGTCGCCACCGACGCGAATCGACTTGGACATGACGATGCCGGCCAAGGAGATGACCGCGACCTCAGTGGTGCCGCCGCCGATGTCGACGATCATGTTGCCCGACGGCTCGGTGATCGGCAGGCCGGCGCCAATCGCAGCCGCCATCGGCTCTTCGATGAGGTAAACCTCGCGGGCTCCGGCGGCGAGCGCCGAATCGCGCACCGCGCGCTTTTCGACCTCGGTGATCCCCGACGGGACGCAGATGATGATCCGCGGCCGCACTAGCGTCCGACGGTTGTGCGCCTTGGTGATGAAGTGGCGCAGCATCGCCTCGGTGACTTCGAAGTCGGCAATGACGCCGTCCTTCATCGGCCGGACGGCGACGATGTTGCCCGGCGTGCGGCCGAGCATCTCTTTGGCCTCTTTGCCGACGGCGAGGACTTTTTTCACGCCATTGGCGCCGCGCTGCACCGCCACCACCGACGGCTCGTTGGAGACGATGCCCTTGCCTTTGACGAAGGTCAGCGTCGTCGCTGTGCCCAGGTCGATGGCCAGGTCGTTGGAAAAAAGCCCGTAGAGCCAGTCGAACAGCATTGCTTCACGAGTAGCACGCACAAAGCCGATCATCAAGAAATTCGTCAGCACGAATCAGTATTTGTGCGACGTGGCTTACCCTCTTTTGGGGCTCCGTAGCCGGCCGCGGAAAAAAATTTGCGCCCGGATCGCGGCGGCTTTCTACTCGCCTCATGAGAAGTCCGCTCGTCCGCTGCGGCGCCTGTGGGGAATCGCCAGCGCCCAACCAAACGCTCCGTCGAGGACGCTGCCACAATTGTTACGACGCCTGGGTGCGGGCGCGCCCTATCGGCCTGGGTGCCAGCTGCGGCGGCTGCGCCGAGCGGCGCCTGCTCCATTTGCGCTATTACGAAATCAACTTGCGGTCGAACACCCCCGACGGTCGCTGGATCGTCCTGTGCCACAACTGCTGCGCGGCCGCCGATCGGCTGATGCCGGCGCCGCGCTCGATCGAGGGGCTGCGCATGCGCCTCGGCCGCGATCGTCGCTGGGGCGATCGGCGGGCCGAGGCGGTGGGCGGACGGATCACGCGCGACGGCGGCATTGAGCGCCGGCTACAGAGCCGTCGGACCCTACCGATGAGCGGCGAGACCTTCGAGCTGAGCGACGACGAGCTGGTGATCGAGCTCGAGGCCGACTACGAAGAGGTCGGCGAAGATCAGATCGCCGGCTCCGAAGAGGTGACCGGCATTCACTTCCGTCTCGACGCGCTACCGCCGTCCCGCCACGAAGCCTAGACTCCGCCACACGCTCGCCTTTGAATCGACGCTCGCGGCTTTGCCGCGGTTGTGTTAGACCGCCCTTTTTCCGGAGTCCCGCCCATGCTCGAAGCTCTGCGCCAGAACTCGCGCAACGTCATCATCTACGTGCTGTTCGGCATCATCATCGCCGCCTTCATCATCAGCTTCGGCCCTGGGTCGCGCGGCTTTGGTGCCGTCGGTGCGCCGTCGGCGAGCTGGGCTGCGAAGGTCGACGGTTCGCAGCTCTCCGAGCAGGACTTTCTGTTCGCCTACATCGCGCTCGGCGGCACGCAGCTGCCGCCGCAAATGGCCCACGAACGGCATTTGAAAGAGTTCGTGATGGACAAGCTCATCGAGCGCGAGCTGTTCGCCAAAGAGGGCGAGCGGCTGGGGCTGGCGGCGTCGGCCAAAGAGGTCGAGGACATGATCGCCGACGGGCGCATGACCGTCATGGGCGTGCCCCGGCGCGTCGACAGCTACGTCTACAAGGACGGCAAGTTCGACTACGACCGCTTCAAGCTGGTCTCGCAAAATCAGCTCGGCGTGTCGGTCAAGCGTTTCATCGATATCGAGCGCCGCGAGATGTTGGCCGACAAGACCAAAGAGCTGCTCCAGACCGCGACCAAGGTGTCGCCCGACGAGGTCAAGGCCGACTTCGAGCAAAAGGGGCTGCAGGTCAATCTCGAGTACGTACGCTTTTCGTCGCGCAGCTATGAGACCGATGGCGAGCTGGCTCCCGCTGACGTCGACGCCTACATCGCCAAGCATGGCGACGAACTCAAGAAGCTGTACGACGAGCGCAGCTTCCTCTACAAGAACGTCGATCGGCAGGCCAAGCTGCGCCACGTCGTCATCGAGGTCCCCAAAGACGCGCCGCAGGCGGCGGTCGACGCGGCCAAAAAGAAGATCGACGAGGCCGCGGCGCAGCTCAAGAGCGGAACCCGCTTCGGCGAGGTGGCCAAGGCCTTTTCGGCGGACGAGCGCAGCAAACGGCGCGGCGGTCTCATCGGCTGGCGCAAAAAGTCGTTCACCACACTCGGCGATGCGCTCGACGAAAAAGTCTTTGCCGATGGCACCAAGCCGGGTGCCGTGCTCGGACCGGAGCGCAGCGATCGCGGCTTCGAGCTCGTCGAGGTCGACGAGTTTCGCCAGGGCGACATCGCGCTGGATGCCGCCGAGCGCGAGCTGGCCGAGGACAAGCTGCGGGAAGAGAGCGCCAAGGCGGGCGCCAAGGCCGCGGCCGATGGCGCGCTCGCCAAGCTGCACGCCGGCGCCAAGCTCGAAGTGCTCTTCCCGCATCCCAGCGACGCCGACGAGGCCAAGCCGGGCGTCGACGATCAGGCGCACCTCAAGGAGACCGGTCTGTTCGCCCGTCGCGGCGATATCCTGACCGACATCGGCGTGCAAAAAGAGCTGGCGCGGCGGGCTTTCGCCAACCCGGCCAAGACTCCCGACGCGCTCGCCGCCGCAGTGGTCGCCGGTCCATTCGAGATCTCGGGCGGGCAGGTCTTGGTGCGTCTCAAGGAGCGCAAGGCTCCCGACCTGAGCGATTATGAGAAGCGCAAAGACGAGGTCATGCGCGAGTATCAGCGCACCAAGTGGGCCGAGACGCTGGACGCGTGGTCACGCGATCGCTGTGTGGCCGCGCGCGACGCCGGGCGCATTCGCGTCAACGACGATGTGATGCGCTACGAAGGCTTCTCCGAACCGCGCATCGGCGGTCTGCGCAACGGTTACCAGCCCTGTATGAGATCGGCGTTCTGACGATCGGTCGATCGGATCAAACCTGAAGCAGCGCCGTCCGCAGGCACCTACACGGACGCCTTGCTTGTAATGGCGCTCGCTGTTTTTACTTGGTCTCACCGTCGCTGACGCCCGCTTTGACATGATAAGCTCACCCTTCCACGAAGGCTGAGGGATCACCTGTCCAAGCGGTCCGACAAAGGGCTTCACCCCGACGAAACCGATGTGGCGGATCTGCCCGCGCCGCCGCGCACGGTCTCACGCATCGAAGACCTGCCGGATGGGTTTGCCGACCTCTTGGCGCGACCGCCGGTGCTCATCGGCGATGTCATCGCCGATCGCTATCGCCTGGTCGAGGTCCTCGGCGACGGTGCGATGGGACAGGTATTCATCGCCGAGAATCTGACCATCGGCCAGCGCGTCGCGATCAAAGTCTTGCGACCCGAGCTGCTGGCGCAAGCGGCATTCCGGCAGCGCTTTCAACACGAGGCCGAGGCCATCGCGTCGATCGAGCACCGCAACGTCGCGCGTTTTTTCGATGTCGTGGTCGGCGATCCGACGTTCCTGGTCATGGAGCACGTGCGCGGGCCGACGCTGGCGGCGCGGCTCAAAGAGGAGCGCCGCATGTCCATCGAGGACGCGGTCAACATCGGCGTGCGTCTTTGCTGGGCGCTCGAGGCGGCGCATCAGGCCGGCGTGGTGCACCGCGACCTCAAGCCGGCCAACATCATCCTTTGCCCCGACGTGGAAAACGGAGTCGAGCCCAAGTTGATCGACTTCGGGCTGGCCAAGCTGGCGGCCGCCGCGACCCGCAGCCAGGTGACGCGCACCGGCCAGATCATCGGCACCCCCGAGTACATGTCGCCCGAGCAGATCGCGAATCAGGAGGTCGACGGGCGCTCGGACATCTACTCGCTCGGCTGCCTGCTCTACGAGATGCTCAGTGGGCAGACCCCATTTGCCGGCAGCGACGATGTGCAGCTGCTCTACCAACAGGTGACGTCCCCCGCGCCGCCGCTCGACAGGTACCTGCCCGATGCGCCGCCGGAGCTGTGCAAGGTCATCGCCAAGGCGCTGGCCAAGGAGCCGGGCAAGCGCTTCCAGTCGATGCCCGAGCTGGCTCTGGCGCTGCGCGAAGCGAGCCTGGGATTGCAATCAGCCAAAAGTTATCGATCATCTCCTCGGGCACTTATTTTTGCATTTCTTTGTCTTTTAGCATTATTGTGTTTTCTGGCAAAAAGTGCTCTTCACCAGAAGCCGCCAATCGGCGCCACTCTGCTCTTGGTCACCCGTCCGGCCGACGCGCAGGTCGAGGTCGACGGTCGCGCGCTCGCCGATCACACGCCGGCGGCGTTGACCGGCCTCGCCGCTGGGTCGCACGCGGTGCGCTTCCGCAAAGACGGCATGGGCATGGTCGACCGGCAGATCACGATCGGCGCCGGCGAGAGGCAGCTTGTCGACGTGCCGCTGCCAGCGCTCAAGCGGACCATCGCGCTCAACACGACTCCCGAAGGAGCGGCCGTATTCGTCGACGGGCGGCTCGCGGTCGGCCTGACCCCCATCGCACTCGACCTCGAGCTCGAGGATTTTCACGAGCTGCGCTTCGAGAAGGACGGCTTCGAAGCGGCGACGCGAAGCCTTTTGCCGGAATCGCATGAGACCGCTTTAGCGGTGCAGCTCGAGCCCGAGCGCTTCGCGCGCGCCACCCTGTACGTCGATGCGAACAGCGCCGCCGACGTATGGATCGACGGCGTCGACACCGGCTTCACCACGCCGACGCTCGGCTTGCGCCTGGCCCCAGGGGTCCACCACGTCGAGGCGCACGAGGGCAAAAGGAGCGCGGCTTCGGACGTCAAACTGGCCCCAGGGCAGACGGCCCGCCTGCTCCTGACCCCAAAAGAGGCCGAAACGACGGACAGTCCGGCCGCTGATCGCCATGAATAATCCCCGAGCTCGTGCATTGTCACTGCTCACCGGACTCCTCCTTTGGGGCCGGCACTGCCCCGCGCCGACCAGGTCGTGCTCAAGCTAGCGTCGGCCGTTCCCGACGGGACGGCGTGGGCGCGCGAGGGTCTGGCCTTCGCCCGCGACGTCGAAGCGGCCACCTAAGGTCACGTGCACATCAAGTGGTACCTGGGCGGCATGGCCGAAGGCGGTGGTCGGCCAGCCCGGAGCTGCGCGCGCAGTTTTTTCGCGCCTCGGCGGCGGCGTGGGGCCGCGTCGAGAGTGCGGTGCCGGCGGCGTTGCGAAAAGAGGTGCTCGACTGGCTGACCGAGGGGCGCGTCGCGCACCCGACGCGGTAACGCGTTCGGCGGTTTTTTGAGTTACGCTGATCGGCCCGTGACCTTGCCCACCGCCGCCGTCGAGTTTGCGCTGCGCTTCGTGGACGGGCGAGCGCTGCTCGGGCTGCGCGAGCCGCGGACGCTGCCGCTCGGCGCGTTGCCGCGGCTCGATCTCGAGGTGCCGAACCTCCGCTTTCCGTTCGATGTCTCGGGGGGGGCCGAGCGCTTCCGGACGCGCCGCTGCCACTTCGACGCTCTCGAGCTCGAAATCCAGGAAGAGGCACTCGAGCGCTGGCTCAGTGCGCGGCCCGAGCTCAAACGCTTCGGCCTCGACGGCGTGCGACTGCGGCTGCGCCCCGGGCGTGCCGAGCTCGCGCTGGCCTGCGAGATGGGGGACCGCCGCTCGATCGTCACCTGCCGCCTGCGTACGACCGCCAAGCCGGCTCTGACAGAGAGAGGCGCGGCGAGACTGCAGCTGCACATCGACGATGTGCGCGCCTACGGCCTCTTGCCGCTGCCGGCGTCGTTGGTGGTCACCGGCCTGGCGCTCGCGCTGTCGACCGCGACGACCAATCCGTCCTCGTCCGCCGCCTCGCCGGTCCACGAGCCAGCCATCGCCGTCGTGGGGCCGCACCTGGTCGAGCTCGAGCCGCTGGAGCTCGTCCTGTGGGCGCTGTTGCCGAGTTCGGGCTGGCGCCTGCCCCGCCGGCGCGACGCGCGGCTGGCGCTGGTCGAGCTCGAGCAGGGGGTGCTGAGGATTCGCTACGCGACAGAGGGCGGCGCTCGCTCAGCGACGGAAGCGACGGAAGCGATTGCCAGCGAGCCGCTCGACGAGCGGATCGCCGAGGGAGATCGCGCGCTGGTCTCTGGCGATCTGCTGCAGGCGATTGAGCACTACGCCGCCGCCGAGTCGACGCCAGCGACCGCGACCGTCGGGCGATTGCGGCGGCTCGATGTGCTGAGCTCGATCGCGCAAAGGCACGAAGAGGCGGAGCGGCTGGCGCGGCAATGCTTGACCGAGCATCGCGACAGCTCCGGGTTGCGCGTGCAGCTCGCGCTGCTGCTCCTCGAAACCGGTCGCCTCGACGAGGCGCTGGAGCTGCTGCGCCAAGTGCGGGCCGCGGCCGAAGAGCGCGACGAGCCGCTCGACGTCTTGGCGGCGGCGCTCTTGACTGCCGAGGTGCTGGCACAAAGCGAGCACGCCGGCTCGGCACACTGGCCCGAAGAGCCGATCTTGGAGCGCCTGATCGCCGAGGGCGGGCTCGGTGAGGAGCGCGCCGCTCAGCTGCTCGGTGAGTGCTACGAGCGGCAGGGGCGCTGGACCGAGCTGCTGCAGCTGGAGAAGCGTCGGCTGGCCTCGGCCAGCCTCGAAGAGGAGGCGGCCGCACGGTTGCGGCGAGGCACACAGTGGCTCGACCGTCTGGGCGATCCGACGCGCGCGCGCGACGAGCTGGAGCGCTCGCTCAGGGCCGATGCCACCTCGGCCGACGTATGGCGCGTTTATGCACGAGCGCTCGAACGGCTGCACGAGCCGTTGCGCGCGTGCGACGCATACGAGCGGGCCGCGGCGCTGACGTCGGATGTCGAAGCGCAGATCGCCGATCGGCTGCGCGCGGCCGAGCTCGCCGAGAGTGATGGTGCCATCGATCGCGCCCTCGACAATACGCACGCCGTGCTCGCGCAGCGTGGCGCCCATCCCGAGGCGCTGGCACGCGCCGCCGCTCTTTTAGTGCGCGCCGGGCGAATCGACGACGCCCTGACGGCCTATGAAAAAGCGGTCGAGGCGGTGCCCGACAACGTGACGCGCGCTCGTCTGCTTTACGAGATGGCGTGGCTGGCACGCGAAGCGCGCTCGGATCCGCGGGCCGCGCGCGCCTACCTCGATCGCTCGCTGGCGTTCGACAGCACGGCCGAATCACTGCGCCTCGGCGCCGCGCTCGCCGAGCAGGAGGGTCGACTCGACGAGCTGGAACAATTCCAGGGTCAGATGGCTGACGCCGGCGATCGCCATGCGCGGCTGCTCCAAGCTCGCACTCGTCTCAAGCTGGCGCGTTACGCCGAGGCCGTCGAGGCCGCCGAGCAGACCATCACCGACTATCCGCGCGAGGCGCTGCCGCTGTGCGCCGAGGCCTATCGTGCGCTCGGCGATCGCGTCCGGCAGCGCGCCACGCTGGAGCGCATCCGGGTCAGCGATCCGACGCCGCAGGCGCTCTTGGAGCTGGGCGAGCTGTGCGTCGAGGAGGGGGACCTCGAAGAGGCGCGGACGCTCTTGAGCGACGTGGTTTCGGCACCGCTCATACCAGGGCTCCTCGAACGCGGGCTGGTCGGCCTGTGCGACGTGCTCGAACGGCAGGAGGACGGCGCGGCGTTCGAGCGCGCGCTCGATCGGCTGGCCGAGCTGCGCACCGAGCCCGTCACGCGGCATCAGACGCTGTGCCGCCTCGGCGAGCTGCGACTGCGTCTGGGCCTGGTCGCCGATGCCGCGGAGTCGTTCCGTCGCGCGCTGCAGATCATGCCCGACGACGCCCGAGCCATCCAAGGCGCCGCGCTGGCCGCGATTCGGCAAAAACGCTGGGCCGATGCGCTGCCGTCGCTGGAGCTCCTGTACGAGCGCGGCTTGCCGTCACGAATCGAGCGGGCGCTGCAGCTCGGCGAGGTCAGCGACCAGCTCGGGTTGCCGAGCGCGGCCGGCTACTTTCAGGCAGCGCTCGACGCGGGCGCCGCCGCCACCGATGCGCTGCGGGCGTGGGATGCCCTGGCCCGGCTCTACCGCCGGCGCCTCGATTTTACGGCCGAGATCCATATGCTCATCGGCGCTGCCGACGATCGCCGCACCGAGGAGAGCCCCGTCGCACGCGCCGGCCGACTGGTCGCCGCGGGCAACATCCATCGCAAGCTCCTGAGCCAGCCCGACGAGGCGCGCACGCTGTACGAGCGCGCGCTTTCGATCGATCCCCTGCATCTGCAGGCGCTGGACGCGCTGGAGGCGCTGGCCATGGA
>JBBQIO010000053.1:0-11099 GCA_038325015.1 Polyangia bacterium | reverse complement strand
CTCTCCATCCGCACGGCGGCCAGTGCATTGATATCGAAGAAGCGGCGGTAATTGATCTCCTCGGAGGCGACCTGCCACGACGCGAGGCGATAGCTCTGCTGCTGCAAAAGCGCATCGAGCGCGTCGAAGCTGGGCCCCTCGCCAACGCGGCCATTGAGGCTGGCCAGGGCACGTTGGAGCGCGTCGGCGGTTTCCGGCGAGCTGGTCAGTAGGATGCTCAGACGGCGCTCGATGACCGCCGCTTCTCGCTCGCGCTCGATGCGCAGGGACTCACGGGCCATCGCGTCGGAGGTAGCCATCATTGTCGTCGACGGCGGCAAGTGGCTCATCGCAACAGCGATGCTGGCCAGCTCCTCGGCCGCCGGTCGCAGGTCGGGTCCGGGAGGACCCGGGAGCAGAAGCGGCAGCGCCGAGCGCAGCAGACCGACGAGGCTCAACGGGTCGAGCGGTAGTGTGTGCTCGAAATATTCGAGAACGAAGCGACCAATGCGCCACGCCACTTTGAGCTCGCCGCGCTCGAGTACGGCGGCATAGCGGTTACCGAGAATCGGCAAGAGCACGCGATTTTCCAGATCAGCGCGCGGCGGATTCCAGTCGATGTCGAAATATTCGGCGTAGCGTGATGCCGGGCCGTGCTGAAGCACATCGTTCCACCAACGATTTTGTCCGGCGCCGATCCCCATGTGGTTCGGAACCCAGTCGACCATCAATCCCATGCCGTGCGCTTTGCAGGCGGCGCTCAGCGCGTTGAGCTCGTCGCGCGTGCCGAGTTCGGGATTGAGGCGCGCATAGTCGACGACGTCGTAGCCGTGCGTGCTGCCGGCGATCGACGCCATGATCGGCGATAGATAGACGTCGGTAATACCCAGCGCCGCGAGGTAATCGACCGTCTTGGCGGCGGCGGCAAAGCCGAAGCGCGGCTGCAGCTGCAGTCGATACGTCGTGTTGAGCTCGTGCAGCGTGCCGCCGGCGCGGATGGATCTCGAGGGCGCGCGATCGAGCTTGAGCGACCGAGCCACCCTGGGTGTGGCCTCGCCAGGTCGGCGAATCTCGGCCGCGGGCTCGGCGCCCGTATCGTCGGTATTGACCAAGAGCTGCCAGCCGCCGGCGATGGTTGCCTGCTCGGGCAAATGAAACGTCAGCTCGTCTTCGCTTCCGTTGATCAAGAGCAACAGGTGGTCGTCGACCTGGGCGCGACCATTTTCGTCGACGTCGCCGATGCCGCGCCCCGAAAGAAACATGGCCAGCGTCCGCGTCAGGGTGTTTTGCCAGTCGGACTCGTCCATCGGCGCGCCATTCCAGCGAAACCACAACAGGTCCTTGAGTGTCGAGCCGCTGACCGTCAGCCCGCGAAAAAATGTCGAGCGACGGAGCGCCGGATGCTCACGGCGAATGCGCAGGAGCCGCTGCACAAAGCGCTTCAGATCCTGATCGGCGCCCGGCCAATCGATCCAGCTGACCTCGTTGTCCTGGCAATAGGCGTTGTTGTTGCCGCGCTGCGTCCGGCCGAGCTCATCGCCGGCGACCAGCATCGGCGTGCCCTGCGACAAAAGGAGGGTGGCCAAGAGGTTACGCTGCTGCCGTGCGCGCAGCCGTTTAATCTCCGGATCGTCGGTCGCGCCCTCGACGCCGAAGTTGCGCGCATGCTCGTGATCGCTGCCGTCGCGATTGTCCTCTCCGTTGGCCTCGTTGTGCTTGTGCTCGTAGGCAGTGAGGTCGGCGAGCGTCGCCCCATCATGCGCTGTAATGAGGTTGATGCTGGCCGCTGGATTTCGTCCGTGCCCCTGATAGAGATCGCTCGACCCGGTGAGGCGATAGCCGAGATTGCCCACCGTCGATGAGTCGCCACGCCAAAACGCACGCACGTCGTCGCGGTAGCGGCCGTTCCACTCCGACCAGCGGACCGGGAAATTCCCCACCTGATAGCCGCGGTCGCCGACATCCCACGGCTCGGCGATGAGTTTGACGTGGCTGAGGTGGGGCGACTGGTGAATCAGCGTAAAGAAGCTCGAAAGTGGATCCACTTCGCTGATCTGACGCGCCAGCGCCGAGGCAAGATCGAAGCGAAACCCGTCGATGTGCATCTCCTCGGCCCAGTAGCGCAGCGAATCCATGATCAGCGTGAGCGCCTGCGGATGGCCCACATTGAGTGTGTTGCCGGTGCCGGTGACATCGAAGTAGTGGCGCGGTGAGCTTTCGACCAGCCGGTAATAGGTCGGGTTGTCGAGCCCTTTGAAATGGAAAGTCGGTCCGAGGTGGTTGCCCTCGGCGGAGTGGTTGTAGACCACGTCGAGAATGACCTCCAGGCCGGCGCGGTGCAGCGCCTTGACCATGCTCTTGAATTCGCGCACCTCGGAGCCGAGCGCCGCATCGCCGCTCAGCGGCTGCGATCGATAGCGCACGTCGGGGGCAAAAAAACCGATGCTGTTGTAGCCCCAGTAGTTGCGCAGCCCGCGATCGAGCAGAGTTTTGTCGTCGACGAAGGCATGCACCGGCATGAGCTCGATGGCGGTCACGCCGAGCTCGGTCAGATGGCGAACGATGGCCGGATGGGCAATCGCCGCGTAGGTGCCGCGAACTGCCTCGGGCACTTCGGGGTGGCGCATGGTCAAGCCGCGCACGTGCGCTTCGTAGATAACGGTGCGCGCCATCGGCGTGCGCAGCGGCACGTCGCCCTCCCAGTCGAAGCGCGTGTCGACGACTACCGCGCGCGGAGCCCCGAGCACCGGCTCGGTCGCGGCCGTCCGATCGTCGTGCCCACCTTCGATGTCGTAGGCAAAGCAGCGGTCTTGCCAGCGCTCGACGCCGTCCACCGATTTGGCGTACGGGTCGAGCAGGATGCATTGCGGATTGAAGCGCAGTCCGCGCTCCGGCTCATAGGGCCCGTGGGGGCGAAACGCGTAGCGCTGTCCGGGCTGCACGCCCGGCGCGTACGCATGCCAAATGAACGCCGTGCGATTGGTCAGTGCCAAACGCTGCTCGACGCCGGCCGCGTCGAACAGACACAGCTCTATGGCCGTCGCGTGCTCCGAATAGACGGCGAAATTGACCCCCGCGCTATCCCAGGTTGCGCCCAGCGGATAGGACACTCCGGGCAAAAGCTTACTCATTGGGTCACCGGCTTTCGTTGCGGCGTCAAAAGCAGCGCGCCGAGCGGTGGCAGTACCAAATTGAGCGAGTAGCGCCGGCCATGCCAGCCGACGGGAGCGGCCTCGACGGCGCCGCCATTGCCCTGTCCGCTGCCCCCGAACGGCTCGGCATCGGTATTCAGAAGCTCCTGCCAGACTCCGGCCTGATTGACGCCAATTCGATAGTTGTGTCGCGGCACCGGGGTAAAGTTGAAAATCGCCAGCACTGGATCTGCGTCGCCGGCGCGTCGCTCGTACGCGACGACGCTGTATTCGGCATTGTCGGCCTCGACCCAGGAAAATCCCGCCGATTCAAAATCGAGCTGATGCAGGCTGGGGAGCGCGCGATAGAGACGATTGAGCTCGCCGACCAGGAGCGCGATTTTTTGACGCTTGGGCTCGGCCGCCTCGTGCCACGGCAGGCTGCCGTCGTGATTCCATTCGCTCGACTGCGCGAATTCGCCGCCCATAAACAGCAATTTTTTACCCGGCTGCGTCCACTGATACGCATACAAAAGCCGCAGCCCGGCAAATTTCTGCCACTCGTCGCCGAACATCTTGCCGAAGAGCGAACCCTTGCCGTGCACGACCTCGTCGTGCGACAGCGGCAGCACGTAATTCTCCCCATAGGCATAGAGCTGGCGAAACGTCAGCTTTCCGTGGGCAAAACGCCGATGAATCGGGTCTTTGGCCAAGTAGTCGAGCGTGTCGTGCATCCAGCCGAGGTCCCATTTAAGACCGAAGCCGAGCCCGCCGGTGTAGGTCGGCCGCGAGACCATCGGCCACGAGGTCGACTCCTCGGCGATGGTCTGCACCTCGGGATCGCGCGCGAAGACCGCCTCATTGAGCTGGCGCAGGAACGACACTGCTTCGAGATTTTCGCGGCCACCGAATTTGTTCGGAATCCATTCGCCGGCATTTCGGCCGTAATCGAGATACAGCATCGAGGCGACACCGTCGACGCGCAGGCCGTCGGCGTGATAGCGCTCGAGCCAGAACAGCGCGCTGGACAACAGGAAGCTGGCGACCTCGCGGCGGCCATAATTGAAGATCGCGCTCTTCCATTCGGGATGAAAACCTTGCCGCGGATCGGCGTGTTCGAAAAGGTGGGTGCCGTCGAAGTTGGCTAGGCCGTGTGCGTCGGTCGGAAAATGGGCCGGCACCCAATCAAAAATCACCCCGAGCTCTTCGCCGTGTAGATAGTCGATGAGATACATCAGATCTTGCGGGGTTCCGTAGCGCGATGTCGGTGCGAAATAGCCCGTGACCTGATATCCCCACGAGCCGAAAAACGGATGCTCCATGAGCGGCATCAGCTCGACATGAGTGAAGCCGAGCGAGCGCGCGTGCGCGGCCAACTTGGGGGCGATTTCGCGATAGCTCAGTGAGCGATTGCCCTCCTCGGGAACGCGCATCCAGGAGCCGAGATGCACTTCGTAGATCGAAATCGGCGCCTTCCGACTATTGCGTCCGCCGCGCGTGGCCATCCAGGCCGAGTCGTTCCAGCGGTATTCCAGATCCCATACGACCGATCCGGTTTTCGGCGCGACCTCGCCGTACAGGGCGAATGGATCGGCTTTGTCCTGGCAGTAGCCCGACCGCTCGGCGCGCACGCGGTACTTGTAGACCGCTCCTTTTTTTACGCCCGGAATGAACCCTTCCCAGATGCCCGACTGCGCGCGCTCGACGAGCGGCGCCTCGCCCTCTTTGACAGTGGGCCAGTCGTTAAAGTCGCCAATGACGGTTACGCGGCTGGCATTGGGCGCCCAAACGGCGAAGTGAGCGCCGTCGACACCAGCGACCGTGGCCAGGCGGGCGCCCATTTTTTCGTGCAGCTCTTGATGGGTGCCTTCATTGAACAAGAAGAGGTCGCGGTCGCCCAGACGGTAGTCGTCGCTCATGGTTGGGGCGTGGCCACAGCCATCTCGTCGAGGATGCCGCGCAGCGGGATAGGCAGCCAATCGGGTCGATTGTTCAGCTCGTAGCCCACTTCGTAGAGACTCTTTTCCAGAATATAAAAACCGAGCAGAAGATTCGTATCGGCGTCGGTCTTCGGAATGAACGGCGTGCTCCCGACGCGCTCGAAATAGGCCGCCAGGAAAGTGGCCGTCACCCACGAGGTCAAGCACTGCGCCCACGTTCGCAGCACGGGCACGTCTTCGACGCGGAAGCGGCCGCCACGTAGGACCGATTCGGCGGCGTATTGAAACGAGCGAATCATGCCGGTGACGTCGCGGAGCGGATTGCGCTTGTAGCGCCGCTCGTTGATTGGTCGCGAAGGCTCGCCCTCGAAATCGATGACTACGAAATCGTCTCCGGTATGGAGAATCTGACCGAGGTGCAGGTCGCCGTGGACCCGTATCCGTACGACGTCGATCTTGTGCGATGTGATCGCGCGCAAACGGTGATCGATCTGGGCTTCGAGCGCGATCACGCCCTCGGCGCTGGTGCGCGTGGCATGGTCGAAACTGCCAAGACGACGGCGCAAAAGGTCGGTAGTGCGCATCAACAGCGAATGAGCACCTTGAAAGATCGACCGTTGGTGAAACCCGCTGAATGCCTCGGGAGCGAAGGCCGGATCGACCTCTTCCGAGGCCAGGAGCAGGTGCATTTCGGCAACCCTTTGCCCCATCTGTCGCGCGTGGCCGAAATAGGCGCCGACCAGCGCCTGCATCCCGGGGCTCGGCGTTTGACGCGCTTGCTCGACCAGCGATCCAGTCGGCGACGCGGGCTCGGGCGGGTGCTCGCTGGCGGTCGCGCTGAGCACGCGTTCGAAGTAGCGTTCGACGGCGGACAGCGTCAGTGGCCAGGCCACGCCTTCGTGGGCCACGAACTCCTGCACCGTGGCCAGCGTCGCCGGCCCGCGCTCATTTTGATAGACGATCGACCCGATCAAACGCGGCAGCCGCGAAACGCTGCGCTCACCATTGCGTGCGACAAAACCGCCAATTTCCAGCTCCGGGTTGATGCCGGCTTCGAGCTGGCGGTAGACCTTGAGGAGGTAACGATTGCCGAACGCAATGGTCGAATTGGTCTGCTCGAGTTCGCTGGCCGAAGCGCTGAGCGGATCGCCGCCGGCGACCTCGGCAAATGCGGGTAGCTGCGCCGTCACGATGCGACCCTCGTCGCCCGCCAGGGTCGAGTGCGCGCGCACGGCTTCCATCAGCGCGTCGGCCGCGCCCCCGGTAGCCAGAGCGTCGTGGAGCACCCCGTCGAGACCAGCGATCTGCACGTTGGCAATCACGGTGTGGGGCGATTTTTCACGCAGCGTTGCCGCCGCATCCCCCATGGCGACGGCCAGCGGAACCACGTAGACCTCGGCTTCGCCTTCGACGAATTCGATCTGCAAGAGAAGCAACTTTTGCGGGATCTGCGCAGTCGACGAAAGCTCGACGACATCCACAATCGAAGCGCTCTTGTGGGCCCGCGCTTTACTGCGAAACCAGCGCCGCGCGGAGACATATGTAACCAGCTGCCGAGCCAGAGCGGAGCGCGCCGCCCCCGCGAAAAGATCCTGGTACTCGCGCAGCGGGGGCAACGTCTCCCACGGGCGCTCGAGAGGTGCGGTCGCCGCCGCGGCCTTTTCCAGCGAGAACCAATAAAAACAGTGCGGGGGCAGGGTGACGAAATAGGGCCGATCGCCGATGGTCGGAAAAGCGGTGCGGCCGAACATTTCGATCGGCACCAGCCCCGTCGCCGATGAGAGATCGATTTCTGCAAACTGCGGGTGATGGGACAGGTTGGCCACGACGAGAACGCGCGCGTCGCCGAGCGTGCGCAAGAACACCAAAATCTTGCTGTTGTCGGGCTGCAAGAATTCGATCGTGCCGCGCCCGAAGACCGGATTGTTTTTGCGGATATCGATGATTCGCTTCATCCACCACAGGAGCGAACTCAGGTTGCTCTGCTGCGCCTGTACGTTAAATGCTTCGTAGTGATATTCGGGGTCGGTCGTGATTGGTAGATAGAGCCGCTGCGGGTTGGCGCGCGAAAATCCAGCGTTACGGTCGGCGCTCCACTGCATCGGCGTGCGCACACCGTCGCGGTCACCGAGATAGATATTGTCGCCCATGCCTATTTCGTCGCCGTAATAGAGAACCGGCGTACCGGGCAGCGAAAACAGAAGGGCGTTCATGAGCTCGATTTTTCGTCGGCTCTTGACCAGCGGCGCCAGCCGGCGGCGAATACCCAAGTTGATACGCGCGTTGGGATCCTCCGCGTAGACCTTGTACATGTAGTCGCGATCTTCGTCGGTCACCATTTCTAGCGTCAGCTCGTCGTGGTTGCGCAAAAAAGTCGCCCACTGGCAGGACTCCGGAATGTTTGGCGTCTGGCGCAGGATGTCGATAATCGGGAAGCGGTCTTCGAGCTGAACGGCCATGAACATGCGCGGCATCAGCGGAAAATGAAAATTCATCTGACATTCGTCGCCATCGCCGAAATAGGCGGCGGCGTCTTCGGGCCACTGATTGGCCTCTGCCAGGAGCATTCGGTTTTTGTATTTGGCGTCGACGTGGGCGCGCAAACGCTTCAAAAATACATGTGTTTCGTCGAGATTTTCGCAGTTGGTGCCTTCGCGCTCGTACAGATAGGGCACGGCGTCGAGGCGGAGCCCGTCGACACCGAGATCCATCCAGAAGTCGACCGTCTGCAGCATGGTCTCGCCGACTTCCGAATTGTCGAAATTCAGGTCGGGCTGATGCGAATAAAAGCGGTGCCAGTAATAGGCGTTGGCCACCGCATCCCAAGACCAATTCGAGGTCTCGAAATCTTTGAAGATGATGCGCGCGTCTTTATACAGCTGCGGCGTATCACTCCAGACATAGAAGTTGCGCCAGCGACTGCCGGGCTCGGCGCGCCGGGCGCGCTGAAACCACGCGTGGTCGCTCGACGTGTGATTGAGCACCAGCTCGGTGATGACGCGCAATCCGCGATCGTGCGCCTCTTTCAAAAATCGGCGAAAGTCGTCGAGTGTGCCGTACGACGGATTGATCGCCGTGTAGTCGGCAATATCGTAACCGCCATCCTTGAGCGGCGACGGATAAAAGGGCAGTAGCCAGAGCGCGGTGACGCCCAGGTCCTGCAGATAATCGAGCTTCTCGATGAGCCCATTGAAATCGCCGATTCCATCGCCATTCGAGTCGTTGAATGCGCGAATGTGGATTTCGTAGATGACCGCATCTTTGTACCAAAGCGGATTGTCTTCCAGGCCGGTAACCGCCGTAGAGCCTTGTCTCATAGGTAATACTCGAATTCTTGCTCGCGTCGGGCGAGCCGCCGAATGACAAAAATGTGGGCCGGCATCACCGCCGGGTCGAGCTCGACAAAGTTACGGCGACCACGCCACAAATAGCGCGCGTCACTCAAAAGGTCGTGCACCTGAAAGCTTTGGTCGTCCGGCATGCCGTCGAAGTCGACCTCGATCCAGGCCGCTTGGGTGTGGTTGGGATCGAGATTGACGACCACCAGCACCACATCGTGGCCGGCGCCGGCTTTGGTGTAGCAAAGGACGCGCTCGTTGTCGGTCGGTAAAAAGCGCAGCGAGCGATTGTCGTGCAGCGCAGCTTGTTCGCGGCGAATGCGATTGAGCCGCGTGATCACGTCGCGCAAGCTGTCGGCTCGATCGAGATCCCAATGGCGCAGCTGATATTTCTCGCTATCGAGAAGCTCCTCGGTACTCAGCCGGGGAATGTGCTCCAAAAGCTCGTAGGCCGGACCGTGAATGCCATAGCTGCTCGACAGCGTGCCGGCCAAAATTAGCCGCGCGATGAAGGCAGCTCGCCCGCCGATCTGCAGCAGCTCAGGAAAAATATCGGGCGTCGTCGGCCAGAAATTCGGCCGCAGATATTCGACCAGCTCGGTGCCCACCAGCTCCTGCAAATAGTCGGTCAGCTCACGCTTGCCATTCCGCCACGTGAAATAAGTATACGACTGGCTGAATCCGGCTTTGGCCAGGGCCTGCATGAGGGGCGGCCGCGTGAAGGCCTCGGCCAGAAAAACGATATCGGGATGCTGGTTTTTAATCGCCGCCAAACACCAAACCCAAAACGGAAGCGGCTTGGTGTGCGGATTGTCGACGCGGAAAATGCGCACCCCCTGGCTAATCCAGTGGTCGAAAACGCTCTTGAGCTCGAGCCAAAGGGCTTGCCAGTCGTCGCACTCGAAATTGAGCGGATAGACGTCCTGGTATTTCTTGGGCGGATTTTCCGCCGACTGAATCGTTCCATCTGAGCGATGAATGAACCAATCCGGATGCGCGCTGACGTAGGGATGATCGGGCGAGGCCTGAAAGGCGATGTCGAGCGCCACCTCGATGCCCAGGCGACGCGCGTCGAGCACGAAAGCGCGAAAATCCTCGGCGGTACCGAGCTCCGAATGGATCGCCTTGTGCCCGCCGTCGTGGTTGCCGATCGCCCACGGGCTGCCCGGATCGCCGGGGCGGCAGACCAATGAATTGTTGGGCCCTTTACGCGCGGTCGTGCCGATGGGATGAATCGGCGGCAGATAGAGCACGTCGAAGCCGAGCTCGGCAATGTAGGGTAGCCATGCGGTGGCGTCTTTGAACGTGCCGTGCTGGCCCCGCTGCCCAGTCGAGCGCACGAACAGCTCGTACCAGGCGCTGAAGCGCGCGCGCACCGGCTCGACGACGACCTCGAAAATCGTCGCATGGCGTGTCGCATGTTGACGATCCGGCGCCACGGCCATAGCGCGCGCGACCTCGGGATCGAGGATCAGCTGCGCTCGCTTTTCCGTCGCTGCATCGTGGAGCGCCGCCAGCGTGGCCGACAAAAGCGCGCTCGGCGCACGCGCCAGCGCGGCGGAAATAAGCGCGACCCCGGAGGCGAGCTCGACCGCTACGTCTTGGCCGGCGTCGACCTTGCGTTCGAATGCCCAGCGCCAGGTGGAAAACGCGTCGACCCAGCCTTCGACGGTAAACTGCCAGCGACCGAGGGAGTCGAGCGCCACCTCGGCGTAATGCCGGTCCGAGCCCGCGCCGCTGGCCAAAAGTGGAATCTCGAAAAACGAATTGGTTGCGTTGGCCCGAACCTTTGCGACTCCGGCGACCTTGGTATGGCCATCGACCAAAAGGTCGACTTCGATGCGCAGCACGTCGCCGAGCACGCGCTTGACGGGCACCAAGCCGGCATCGAGCGCAGGGGCGACACGCGATAACACCACACGGGCTCGCCCGTCGAGCGCCGCGGGTACGGCGACCGCCGTGTTAGCCTCGACCGACGTGGAGCCGCGCTTTTGGGAGGTCTCCGAATATCCGGCGGTGGTGTCCGAAGCGCTCGCGCTGTTGGGCGTCGAGCGGTTAGTGCTGTCCATTCACGACTCCTCGTTTCCCAGCGCGGCCGACGAGGAGCTCGGCCGCGGCACGCCGTATGGAAAGGGTGGAGCAGAGTTCGTTCGCTTCGTCCGCGCGCTCGGCTTCACGGGGCTGCAGCTCGGGCCGCAGGGGCAGACGACGCGCGCCAATGCGTCGCCCTACGACGGCACGCTGTTTTCGCGCAACCGATTGTCGATCTCGCTTGGCTCGCTCGGCGGGCTGGCCGACCAGGACGAGTCGGGCGCGCTGTGCGACGTTGGCGAGCTTGCAATGATGGTCGCGGCGCGACCCGCCGATAGCGGAATCCGCGCCTACCGCTACGCATTCGACACCCTGGAGCGCACGCTGCGACTGGCCGCCGCACGCTTCACCGACCGCGCTCCGCCGAAGATGCGCGAACGGTTCGCCTGCTTTTGCCGCGCCGAGGCGGCGTGGCTGGACGGCGATGCGCTTTATCACGCGCTGTCGTGTGCGCACGGGCATGACGATTGGCGACGCTGGCCGGCGCTCGATCGCACTCTCTTGCTGCCGTCGCAGGAGAATGAAGCCGGCGCGGCCGCGCGCATTGCCGAATTGACCCAAAGTCAGGCCGGTGAGCTTCATTATTATCGGTTTACGCA
The DNA here is from genome assembly GCA_038325015.1 of Polyangia bacterium. Classification (GTDB taxonomy): domain Bacteria; phylum Myxococcota_A; class Polyangia; order Palsa-1104; family Palsa-1104; genus JBBQIO01. Next base: position 21 of record JBBQIO010000053.1, on the reverse strand, counting down.
GTTCGTCGCGCATCAGCAGCA
>JBBQIO010000052.1:0-11206 GCA_038325015.1 Polyangia bacterium | reverse complement strand
CTGCGGCGCACCACAGCAGCGTTGTGATCGCGAGTCGCCTCGTCACGAAGTCGAGCCGGGTGGCGGCAGCATCGACTGCGCCTTGAGCTCAGCGATGACGCGCGCGGCGGAATGGGGCTGCCGCACCATGAAGTAAACCTTACGCGGCGACCACAGGTCGAAAAGCCGCATCCGGTTGAACGCCAGCTTGGCCAGGTAATGCGGCGGCGCGTCGACCAAACACACATCGGGCCACCGCCGCGAGTTCAGGCGCTTGATCCACAGCGCCTCGGAAAATCCCGAAGGCATGACGATGCAAATGCTGCAGCGCCGCAAAATCTCCAGCTCCAGCCCCCAGCTCAGGCCGCGCAAATAGGTCGCGTGCGCCGGATCGAGGTCGAGCTTTTGGTCGCTGAATTTGTTGTCGACCCGCGCGCGGTTTTCGTCGGTGACCTTGACGCTCATGCCGCATACGAGGGCGTGCGCGCCGTACCGCGTCTGCAGCTCGCGCAGAAGCTCGGACTTGGAGCGACGAACCTCCTCCTCGGACGGCAACAGCGCGCTCGACACCGCAGCATCGGCGCCGGGCGCGCGATAGCGCCACAAAAAGCCAACCGTGACTCCCTTTTGCAACTGCTCCTCGTCGACCTGGTTGTCGCGCAGGCATTGCGGCAGTCGCTCCGAGCCGAGGTCGGACAGGCCGACGTCGTTCGTCGGGTCGCGAAAGTCGATGCTCCGCATCGTCGTCCACGGCTTGTGATTGGTCGCCCAGTCGAGCTTGTCGGCGAACAGCGCGCGGTTGGGTTCGAGCAGATTGGCGCGCAGCTCCGAATCGCGCACCTGATACTGCTGATAGCGATCGATCGTCGGTGCGACGGCGGCCAGATCGCCCGCCGAATGGATCTCGTCGGCGAACGACAGGTCGAACACGCGTAGCTCTTGCAGCCGTCCCGGCGACTCGAAGAGCAGCACCAGTCGGTCGCGCGGATGCGTCCGCTTGTACTGTTTGAGACACAGGAGCTGCTCGTAGTAGTCGCCGTATGCGCCGTGCAGGATCGAGCCGATATTCACGCGACCAAGAGTACGTCAAACGGTATAGTCCGCGCCCATGAACCTCTTGATCACGGGGGGCGCCGGCTTCATCGGCAGCAACTTCGTCCGTCTCCGTCGCCGCAGCGACCCCAGCGACCGCATCGTCGTGCTCGACGCGCTGACCTACGCGGGCAATTTGGCGTCGCTCGATCTGGGCGCCGAAGGTGAGGTCAACCGAGTGGAGTTCGTGCGTGGCGACATTTGCGACGGTGGACTGGTCGAGCGGCTGCTCGCCGATCACAAGATCGAAGCGGTCGTGCACTTCGCCGCCGAGAGTCACGTCGATCGCTCGATCCTCGGACCAGCCGCGTTCGTGCAGACCAACGTGGTCGGAACCGCGACGCTGCTGGAGAAGTCCAAAGCGGCTCGCGTGAAACGGTTTCTCCAGGTGTCCACCGACGAGGTCTACGGCGACCTCGGACCCACCGACGCGCCATTCACCGAGACGACACCGATTGCGCCGCGCTCGCCCTATTCGGCGTCGAAGGCCGGGGCCGACCATCTTGTCCACGCCTACTTCGAGACCTATCATTTTCCGACGCTGATCACGCGCTGCTCGAACAACTACGGGCCGTTTCAATTTCCCGAGAAGCTGATTCCGCTGATGATCCTGAACGCGCTCGGCGACGTGCCGCTGCCGGTCTACGGCGACGGCAAAAACGTGCGCGACTGGATCCATGTCGAGGACCACTGCACGGCGGTGAGCCGGGTGCTCGACGCCGGCCAAGAGGGGCATGTCTACAACATCGGCGGCCGCGCCGAGCGCACCAACCTCGACATTGTCCACGCCATCTTGGCGCTATGCGAAAAGGACGAATCGCTGATTCGCTACGTCACCGATCGGCCGGGTCACGATCGACGATATGCGATCGACGATACCAAGATCGAAGGCGAGCTCGGCTGGACGCGCACGCGACAGCTCGACGAGGGGCTCAAGGAAACGGTGCAGTGGTATCGCGCCAACGAGGAGTGGTGGGCGGCCATTCGCTCAGGCGAGTACCGCACCTGGTACGAGCGCAACTACAGCCATCGCAGCAGCACTGCACAGTAATGCGCGTCGCCGTATTGGGAGCAGGGGGCCTCTTGGGAACGCATCTGGCCCAAGAGCTGGCGCACGCGCACGAGCCGATGCGGTTGACGCGCGCCGAGTGCGATCTCGGCTCGCCGTCGCAGGTGGCCGACGCGACCAGTGGCGCCACGCTGATCATCAATTGCGGCGCGTATACCAACGTCGACGGTGCCGAGGCTCACGAGGCCGACGCCTATCGCGCCAACGCACTGGGAGCGGCGCACGCGGCCGCCGCGGCCAGAACACACCATATTCCGGTGGTACACATCTCGACCGATTTCGTTTTTGGCGGCGAGCAAACCCGACCGTACGACGAGCTCGATGCGCCGGTCCCGCGCTCGGTGTATGGCCGGTCAAAGCTGGCCGGCGAGGAGTTGGTGCGCTCGAGCGGCGCGCGCCATTTCATCGTGCGGGTACAAGCATTGTACGGTGCCGGGGGTCGCAACTTTGCATCGCGGTTGCGTGAGCTCCTGCGCGACGGCAAACCGCTCCGTCTGGACGCCGAGCGCAAGGTGCAGCCTTCGTGGGCTCGCGCCGTCGCGCGTCAGATCATCCGCATCGCCGAGGGGCAGATCTACGGCACCTATCATGTGAGTTGCAAAGGCGCTGCGACCTGGGCCGAGGTCGTCCGCCACATCGCGGCCCGGCTCGGTGTCGCCGAGAGCTGGCAGGAGATTCCGTCGTCGGCGCTGACGCTGGCTGCCGAACGGCCGGCCAACTGCCTATTTGCGCATCGCATGCTGGCGCTGACCGGCACCGACGTGATGCCTGATTGGCGCGCCGCGCTGGATGGATTTTTAGACGAAGCGGAGCGCAGGGAGCGGCCCGATGGCTGTCGCGGACAAGGAGAATCCTCGTGAAGGGAATTGTTCTGGCCGGCGGCTCGGGCACGCGCCTGCACCCGCTGACGCGTGTCGTCTCCAAGCAGCTACTCCCGGTGTGGGACAAGCCCATGATCTACTACCCGGTGACCACGCTGATGCTGGCCGGGATTCGCGAGATCTTGATCATCTCGACCCCGAGTGACACGCCGCGCTTCGCCGAGCTATTGGGCGACGGCAGCCAATGGGGCGTGCGCTTCGAGTACGCGGTCCAGCCCAGCCCGGATGGTCTGGCGCAGGCGTTCATCATCGGCGAATCGTTCATCGGCCAGGACGCGGTCTCGCTCGTGCTGGGTGACAATATTTTTTACGGCCACGACTTTCGCGATCTGGTGACGCGCGCCGCCGAGCAGCCCTCGGGCGCCACGGTGTTCGGCTACTACGTCAGCGATCCGGAGCGCTACGGCGTCGTCGAGCTCGACGCCAGCGGACGCGCGATCTCGATCGCCGAGAAGCCCAAAGAGCCGCGCAGCAACTACGCCGTGACCGGCCTATACTTTTACGATAACGACGTGGTGGGCATCGCCAAGGCGCTGCGCCCGTCGCCGCGCGGCGAGCTTGAAATTACCGACGTCAACATGCGCTATCTCGAGCGCGGCGACCTTCACGTCGAGCTGATGGGCCGCGGCTACGCATGGCTCGACACCGGCACGCACGAGTCGCTTCATCAGGCATCGTCGTTCATCCAGATCATCGAGACCCGCCAGGGGCTCAAGGTGGCCTGCCCCGAGGAGGTCGCGTTTCATATGGGCTACATCGATGCCGACGCCCTGCGCCGACTGGCCGAGCCGCTGCGCAAGAACGAATATGGGCGCTATCTGTTAGCGGTCGCCGGCGGCCACGGACACCCGGGCGTGGTGCGATGAGGGTCGAGCCGACCGCGCTCCCCGAGGTTTTGATCATCGAGCCGCGCATCTTCAAGGACGATCGCGGGCTGTTCACCGAAACCTTTCACGCCGAGCGTTACGTCGCCGCTGGGCTGACCGCGCCGTTCGTGCAGGACAACGCTTCGCGATCGATCAAAGGCACGCTGCGCGGCCTGCATTTTCAAGAGCCGCGGCCGCAGGGCAAGCTGGTGTTCACGGTGCGCGGTGCGATCTTCGACGTGGCGGTCGACATCCGGCGCGGCTCGCCCAACTTCGGTCGCTGGGTGGGCGTCGAGCTGAACGACGAAAATCGCCGCCAGCTGTGGGTGCCGCCCGGCTTCGCGCATGGCTTTTGCGCGCTGTCCGACCTGGCCGATGTGGTCTATAAATGCACAGAAGTTTATTCGCCGGCCGACGACCGCGGCATTTTGTGGAGCGATCCCGACGTCGGCATTGTATGGCCGATCGAGGCGCCGCTGCTGTCGCCCAAGGATGCCGTGCTGCCCCGGCTCTCGGCCGCGACGGCACTGCCCAACTACTGAAAGAAGGCGCTAAACCGGCCGTAGTGCGCGTTTGCTCCGCGCCACCGTGTTGCGCTTGGTGTTCTGCAAAATGAAATCGACCGCCGGCGTGGCGTCGGCCTCGATGAAGATCTGATAGGAAAAGAGCTGCTTGTCGACGGCAATCAACGCCCGATTGACGGCCAGCGCTGCGCGCCCCAGCCAGCCGTCGCCGAGCACTTTGGGAAATGGCGCCGGAATTCCGCGCACCCGCCGGATGCGATACCCGGCGTCGAGGAGCATCCGCTCGGCGCTGCGGAAGGTGAAGAGCCGCATATGCGTGCGGTCCAAGATGCCCTGCTTGCCGTAGTTGAACTGGCCGATCATCAACATGAGTCGCTGCACGATGAAGGCAACGTTGGGCGTCGTCATGATCAGCGTGCGCGGCTCGTAGTCGAACTGGCCGCGCAGGCGCTCCAGGAACTGCTCGGGTTGCCTGAGGTGCTCGATGATGTCGAGCATCAAGAGGTAGCGGTAAGGTCGCGCGTCGAAGTGCAGCTCCTCGTCGAGATCTTGGACGACGGTCTTGGTCGACAGCGCATCGGTCGACGTCGGAAACTGATCGACGACGGCCGTGACGCAGCCTTTTTTGGCCAGCTCGCGCGCGACACCGCCGGGTCCGGCGCCGATGTCGAGCACCGTGGTGCCGCCGGGCACCGCATCGATGGCCCAAGAATGGCTCGACGGATAGCCGAGCTTGAGGTCGTAGTGGTTGTTACCGGCCGACGTGTCGAAGCGGCGTTGATAGAGGAGGTGCACGCGGTGAAATGCGTTCGCCACCGTCGCCGTGATCACGTCCTTGGCGTATTTGATGCCGTTGACGGCGCGAATCTCGCGACCGTAATAGGTCGGGATCGGGCGCTCGACGATGCGCGCGTCAGCGTCGATGAGCTGCAGCAACAGCTCGGTGTCGAACGGATAATCATCGGAGTTGAGGCGATAGGGAAGCCCGACCAGCGCCTTGACCGCATAGGCGCGATAGCCGCTGTGGAACTCGGAAAAATGTGTCCCCAAGAGACGGTTCTGGATCCCGGTCAGGATCTTGTTGCCGATGAACTTGTAGAGCGGCATGCCGCCTTTGAGCGCGCCAAACGGCGTGATCATGCGGCTGCCGAGGACTGCGTCGGCGACGCCGTCTTTGAGCGGCGCGAGCAGCTCGGGTAGCTCCTCGGGCGCGTACTGCCCGTCGCCGTGCATCATCACGACGAAGTCGAAGCCGTTGGCGATGGCATACGCGTAGGCCATCTTCTGATTGCCGCCGTACCCTTGATTGAATTCGTTGCGCAGGACGCGCATGCGAATCTCCGGGTGGGCGAGCTCGTACTCTTGGCCGCGCTCGAACGTCTGGTCGTACGACGCATCGTCGACGACCAAGACCTCACAGTCGTAGCTTTCGAACACGGCGCGCGGCACGCGTGCGAGCACGTGATCGAGCGTCTTCTCAGCCTGATAGGCGACGACGACCAGCAGCAGCTGAGGCTTCTTGCTCATGACGTCTAGAGCCTAGTCTAATCAAACGCGATGCGCATGCGGCGACACGCGATGCCGGCCGTTTGGCACAGGTCGGTCACCGTCGCATTGCGCTCGGTGGCCAGTGAATTGGTCGAGATCACCAGCTCCTCCGCGCGCTCCGCAGTGGCCAGCTCGGACAGGCGCGCCAGCGGCCCCAGCACACGCACGCCGTGAATCACGCGCCCCTCCTTTTGCGGATCGTCATCGACGAAACCGATCGGAAATAGGCCGAGCGCGCGATTATTTTGCATCTCGCGCACCAGCAGCTCACCGCCGTCGCCAGCGCCATAAATAAGCACCCGTCGACTGCCGGTCGGGGCACGCTTCAAATCTGCAATCCAGGTGCGAATGAGCCTGAGAGAGACGCGGCTTCCGGCCACGCCGACCAGCAACAGGATCCCATCCATCATCAGCATGCCGCGCGAAAAACCGTCGAGCCGCAGCACGAACGCCACGGCCACGATCGACGCGATCCAGGCGCCGCCGACAGCGCGGCCGAGCACGATGAGATCGCTCATCGAGGTATAGCGCCACAACCCGCGGTACAGGCCGAGCGCCAGCATGGCGGCAAGCTGCACGGCTATCACCAGCGGCAGCGACAGGGCAAAGCGGGCGTAGTACGGCGCCAGCAGCGAGCCGTCGAAGCGCAGCAGGAACGCGGCGTAGTAGGCGACGACGATCATCACTAGATCGTTGAGCACTTCGAGGATGCGCCGCTTGTAGGTGAAATCGGCCAGCGTCGGCAGGAGCGCGCGGCCCTTGACGTCGGCGCCCTCGCCCTCGACAGGCGAATAGACGCGCACGCCGGCGACCACCGTCAAGAACAGCAAGAGGCCCATGCCGAACAGCGGAACAATCAAGCCGGCGACCGGCCACGACAAATTGCGCACCAGCACGGCCACGGCGCCCGACGCCAACGCCAGGGTCCAGAGCGTCAGCGCCGCGCCACGCTCGGACAACCCGAGCGCCACCAGCCGATGCGACGTGTGGTCACGCCCACCCTGCGACACACTCCGGCCGTTGAGCTTGCGCGAGACCGTGACCAGCGACGTGTCGATGATCGGGATCAAGAGGAGCAGTACCGGGATGGCCAAGATCGCGATGACGTTGCGGCGCAGGCCGGGCTGATTGTTGACCAGCGAAACGCCGCCCAAAAAGAAGCCCAAAAAGAGCGAGCCGCAGTCGCCCATGAAGATCGACGCCGGGTTGAAGTTGAACACCAGAAAGCCGACCACCGCGCCGACGAAGGCAGCCGCCAGCGCCGCCACCGACGGCTGCCCGGCCATGTGGCAAAAATAGACCAGGTAGCCAGCCGCGATCGCGGCGATGCCGCCAGCCAGACCGTCGAGATTGTCGAGCAGGTTGAGCGCGTTGGTGATCCCGACCAGCCAGAAAATAGTCAGTGCCTGGTCGAGCACGGCCGAGGGCAGCCAGTGTAGGCGCAGGCCGAACGTGGTGAACACCGTCGAGATGACGATCTGCGCCACCAACTTGGCGTACGGCTTGAGCTGCACGAAGTCGTCGATGAGGCCGACCAGGAACATGCCGGCGCAGCAGGTGATGAGCAGGCCGTTTTGCCCCCACGCCGACGGCCGACACACCAGATAGGCAACGGCGAAGCCCATGAAGATGGCCACGCCGCCGAACAGCGACGTCGGCTTTTTGTGCCAGCGATCTTGGCGCGGCTTGGCGACGAAGCCGAAGCGGCGACTCAAAATGCGAATGAGAACGGTGAAAAGCAGCGATCCGGCGAGCGCTATTGAAAAGCTGACTAAGTAGCGCTGCGCAAACATTCAGTAATCTACATATTCTGGTCGCGCCGCTGCTGCTCGATCACGTCGGTCAGGATCTGCGGCAGGGTGCGGGTCGGCTTCCAGCCAATGGCCGCTTGAATCTTCGTCAGATTGGGCACGCGGCGCGGCATGTCCTCGAAGCCCTCTTCGTACGCCTTCTCATACGGAATGAAGACGATCTCGGACTTGGAGCCGCACATCTCGCGGACCTGCTTGGCCAGGTCGAGGATCGAGATCTCGGTGTTGTTGCCGATGTTGAACACCTGCCCGTACGCCGCCTCGGTGTTCATCAGTCCGATCAGCGCCTGGATGACGTCGGCGACGTGCCCGAAGCAGCGCTGCTGCGTGCCGTCGCCATAGACCGTGATCGGCTCGTTGGCCAGCGCCTGCCGCACGAAGTTCGGTACCACCATGCCGTACTGGCCGGTCTGGCGCGGTCCGACCGTGTTGAACAGACGGGCGACGACCGTCGGCAGCTTGCGCTCCTTCCAGTAGGCGATGGCCAAAAACTCGTCGATCGCCTTGCTGCAGGCATACGACCAGCGCCCCTTGTTGGTCGCGCCCATGACCAGATCGCCGTCCTCGGCGAACGGCAGCTGCACGCTCTTGCCATACACTTCGCTCGTCGAGGCGACGAAAATCGGACGCTTTTTCTTGTGCGCCAGATTGAGCATGATCTCGGTCAGCTTGATGTTGGTCTCGATGGTGCGAACCGGGGACTCGACGATGAGCTTGACGCCGACCGCGGCGGCGAGGTGAAAGATCTTGTCAGCCCCATCGACCAGCTCGGCCATGAGCTGCGCGTTGGCGCAGGTGTCGATGACGTAGTGGTAGCGGTCGTTCGACTTCAGGTGGCGGATATTGTTGATCGACCCGGTCGACAGATCGTCGACCATGAAGACCTCGTGGCCGAGGCGCAGCAACTCTTCGGAGAGGTGTGAGCCGATGAATCCTGCGCCGCCGGTGATCAGATATCGCATAGTTGCCCCAGTGGTTTTCGTGAGGTGGTTGCCTTCTACCACGGCGTCGTTCACAGATCACCCGCGGTCGGCGAGAAGCTCCGTGTACAGCGCTTCGAGGTCGCGACAGAGCCGCTCCTGACCATAGAGCTCGGCGACCTCGTCGGCCTGGATGCGCGCCCGCAGGGCCGAGGCCGGCGTCAAGGCGCGTTCGATGGCGGCGGCCAGCGCCGACGGATCGCCGGCGGGTGCCAGCTCACCCCGTCGGCCACCGTCGAGCAGATCCGCGACCCCGCCGACCTCGGTCGCGGCCACCGGCACCCCAGCGGCCATGGCCTCGATGAGTGTCACCGGCGTGCCTTCGTTGACCGACGAGAGCGCGACCACGTCGAGGTCGGCGTAGAGCGGCGCCAGCTCACGCTGCCAACCCAAGAAATGCGCGCGGCGGCCGAGCGGTGCAGCCAGTCGGCGCACCTCTTGTTCGAGCTCACCTCCACCAATGAAGACGAATTCGACGTCGCTGCGGCGCGCGGCCAGAAGACACGCGGCGGCGACGAAAGTCGCATGGTCTTTGACCGGCACCATGCGGCCGATGATCCCGACCAGCCGCACGCCGTCGGCAATCTGGCCGGCGTTGCGAATGGCACCCTTTTTGCCGCGCGCGGCGACGAATGGAGCGAGGGGCAGGCCGAGGGGCACGACACTGAAGCGGCTGCGCGGCGCGATCTGGTAGCGCTCGGCGAGCTCGGCGACCAGGCCGAGTGAGAGCGCCACGAGGCGCGTCGTACTGCGGGCGAGCAGGCGCTCGATGGCCAAAAAGAGACGCGTTTTACGAGCGCTGAAGTAGCCGGAAAAGACGTGGCCGTGAAACGTGTGCACGCGCACCGGCACGCGACCGAGGAGCGCGGCGACGCGTCCGAGCGCGCCGGCTTTGGCTTTGTGCGTGTGAACGACGTCGGGCCGAAGACGACGGACGACGCGATAGAGCTGCCACAAGGTGTGGAGATCGGCCAGCGGGCGCAGCTCGCGGCCGAGCTTGGGCAGGACGATGCGCTCGACTCCAGCGGCCACGAGATCGCCCATGTCCGCCTCGCCGGGCTCGACGGCGCCATGAACCAGCACCGTGCGAAAGCGCATTGGGTCGAGGCCGCGCGCGGTGACTGCGGCGTGAATCGCCGGACCGCCGACGTTCAGGCGATCGATGATACGCAGGACGACGATGCGACCATCAGTCATCTCAGTGTGCAGTCAGACTGCGCAGCCAGATTTCCAGGGTCAAGAGCGCCCAAAGTTTTTGGCCGTGGTCGACCTGCTCACGCTGATGCTCGTCGAGTAGCGCAGCAACAATGTGGGGCTCGATGTACCGCTCGATGGACGCGCCCGGTCCCAAGTGATCAACCAGATAGCTGCGCAGGCCGCCGCGGAACCAGGTGCCGAGCGGTACGCCGAAGCCCATCTTGCCGCGCGCGCCGATGCTCGGCGGCAGCAGATCGGAAAACGCGTCGCGCAAGATGCGCTTGGTGCGCAGCCCGCGGCGTAGATACCCGGCCGGAAGCTGCGCCGCGTAGTCGACCAGTGCATCGTCCAAAAAGGGCGAGCGCAGCTCCAGTCCGTGCGCCATCGACGCGCGATCCGCTTTGACCAGCAGATCGAACGGCAGGTAGGTGCGAAAATTGTGCTCGAGCACGCGCGACAAAACCGACTGGCCCGAGCAGCGCGCCAGCACGTTGCGCTGCCAGGCGAGCGGCGCGTCGCAATCGAGCCGCGCGGCGACCTCGGGGCGGAGCACGCTGGCAGGCTCGGGAAAAAACGAGTTCCAGCGCGCCAGGCGATCGGCGAGCGGCAAGCCGGTCGCCGCGAGAAACCGGTGCGCCTTGCCCCACAGGCTGCGATCCGAGCCGCCGCTCGGCATGAGCTCGGCGGCGCGCGCGGTCAGCTGGCGAATCGGGCCGGGCACGCGCTCGCTCGCCTCGGCCGCCAAGAAGCGTTGGTAGCCGCAGAACAGCTCGTCGCCGCCGTCGCCGGTGAGCGCGACCGTGACATGCGCCTTGGTGAGCTGCGAGACGACGTAGGTGGGAATCGCCGAGGAGTCGCCGAACGGGCCGTCGTGCTGGCGGACCAGCGTCTCGACCAGCTCGAACGACGAGGGCTCGAGCACGAACTCGGTGTGCTCGGTGCCGAAGGCCTCGGCCGCGGTGCGCGCGAAGCGGGTCTCGTCGTAGCGGTCGTCGCCGGCAAAGCCGATGCAAAACGTCCGCACGCGCGGCAGCCGCTGCGCCATCACCCCGACAACAATCGACGAATCGATGCCGCCCGAGAGGAACGCGCCGAGCGGCACGTCCGATTCGAGCCGGTGCTCGACGGCCTCTTCGACCAGGCGTCGCACCTGGCTGCGCGCGGTGGCGTAGTCGGCGACGCGCCCATTGACCGGAGCGGCGAAGCGCGGCTGGCGGTAGCTGTGTATCGTGGGTGCACATAGGTCGCCCCGACTATCG
>JBBQIO010000051.1:0-11252 GCA_038325015.1 Polyangia bacterium | reverse complement strand
TCATCGCCCAGCTCGGCCTCGACCGCCGCTTGCAGCCGAGCGAGCTCGGGTCCGACACCGAGCCGCTTGAGCGACGATCCACCGAGCGCGTCGATTGCCGCGACCAGCAGCGCCGGGCCGGTGTGCGGCGAGCGGCCGACCGCCAAGCGTAAAAGCTCGCGCCCCACGGAGATCGGCACGCCATCGCCCAGCAGCTCGGAATAGCCGGCCCCGGGCGCGGCACCGAGCGCGCGTCCCCACAACAGGAACGGATGGCGGATCGGCACCATCGAGGGCGTGATGCGCGCGCCGCGCCGACCCAAAGCATCGACCGCGCGATCGAGGGCCGCGCCCATCGGTCCGTGAACAGTCGCTCCGCCCATGTGATGAAGCGGATGAACGCGGACCTGCGAAATGGGCAGCGCGTCGAGCGCGCCGACCCCATAGTCGCGTACCTCCGCGTCTACGCCGTCGGGCCCGGCGATGACGCGCAAGACCGCATAGAGATCATCGATGGTGCGACCGATCGGCCCGGCGACATGGTAGGCGCTGCGCGGCCCTTCGAGACCGGGCCAGATGCCGCTGTTCGGCACCAGCCGCCCGCTCGGTTTGTGGCCGACGACGCCGCACATTCCCGACGGGATGCGGATCGATCCGCCGATGTCGGTGCCGATGCCCAGCGGGCTTGCCCCCGCGGCGACCAGTGCCGCTTCGCCGCCCGACGAGCCGCCCGATGTGCGGGTGACATCCCACGGGTTGTTGGTGCGCCCGTAGACGCGATTGAACGCTTCGATCCACAGACCGCCTTCGGGCACGTTGCTGGTGCCGAGGACGATCGCGCCCGCCTTGCGAATCCGCCGCACGACCTCGGCGTCGCTGTCGGCGATGTGGTTGCGACGTGAGACCAGCCCGGCGGTCAACGGCATGCCGGCGACGGCGACGAAGTCTTTGACCGTGCACGGGATGCCATGCAGTGGTCGGTCGGCGCCTGGGCTCACCTGCTCGGCCTCGATCGCCTCCTGGCGCGCGGCGGCGAAACGCTCGGCGCATAGGCCATGGATGATCGGATTGACCGCTTCGATGCGTGCGATGTGCGCTTCGACCAGCTCGACCGGCGATAGCTCGCGGCGGCGAATGCGCGCGGCCAGATCGAGGAGCGAAGCGTCCAGGAGGCTCATACGGCGTACCGTAGCGCGACCCTGTGCAGCGCCACAATCCTTGTCATGCCGTGGGTGGGGACGGTAGAACGGTGCATGCGAACACGAATGAGCGCGCGCACTCTGGTCCTCTTCGGCCTGTGTGGCGTCGGTTGCGCCGCCCAGACCAGCGCTCCGACCGTCGACATCGCCGTCCCCGAGGACCTGAGCCACACCGCGCGCCACGACATGGCGACCGGTGAAATCGCCGACATGACCGCGACGGTGCTACCCGACCTCGCCGCGCCTTCACCGCATGCGCTGTTCGTCGCCGTGCCGGACTTGGTCGGCTTCATCACCACGCTCAATGGGTCGTCGTCGACCGATCCGCGTGGGCGCGCGTTGAGCTACGGCTGGAAGCTGACCGCCGCTCCGAGCTGCAGCCACCTGGGCGACGATCCCTTCTCGGCGATGCCCGAGGCCACGCCGTCGCCGTCCCCAACACCGGTGGGACCGTCGAGCGCGCACACGGCGTTTTTGCCCGACTGCGGCGGCACCTACAGCGTCACGCTCACCGTCACAACCGCCGACGGCTCCAGCGGGTCGGTCACCCAGCCGGTGGTCGTTCCCACTGCGCCGCTCTTTTTGTACAGCGGCCACGCTGACTACAACAACGCGAGCACCGAAATCGACGTCATCCGTTCGGACGGGACGGGGCTGCATCCAGTGAGCTGCCCAGTCGTACTGCCGTTCGGATTTTCTTCGGCTCGCTACGGCCAAAGCAACGAGCCCTTCGCCAACTTGACGACGCTCGGCTCGATCGGTCTGCGCGCCTGGCAGCCGGCGGCGGGCACCAAGGGCGCCGCCCGCGTGGCCTTCGTCGAGCAGCTGCCCGTGGGCGACAGTTCGACGCTGGCCACCTACAAGCTCTCGGTCTCCGACGAGAACGGCGATTGCGCCAGCGCGCCGCCGGTGCGTGTCGAGGATGCCACCGGCTTCACCAACGTGCCCAAGGTGTGGCCGCGCTATTCGCCGTCGGGCAATCGCCTGGCGTTCATGGATGCCGAGCATTGGTCGACGAGCGGCACGCAGCAATGGCGTCTCGAAACCGTCAATCTCGACGGCTCGCAGCGTCGCATCGTGCGCACGCAGACCACCGACACCGCACCGCGGGCGGCCCCGGTGTGGCTCGACGAGACGCACCTGGCATGGGTGGAGTCGTCCGGCGACTTCGTGGACAACATCATCTACCAAGCGCCCGATACGGTCGGCGCTGGCGATGGCGGCGCCACGCGAACCGTCCTTTTGGATTGCAGCGTCTTGGCCGCGGACGGCAAGTCGCCGACGATGAGCGAGATCACCCAGTTCGCACAGATCCCGACCGGGCTGGTGGTCGCCGGCACAGCCTACGCGACCAGCGGCGTCGGTCTGTACAAGATGGGCGCGACCTGTCTCATCGACATTCCACTGTTGTCCAACACCCACGACGGGGTCGGCGACTTCGACCTGTCGAGTGATCAACGAACCGTCCTGGTGGCCACGACGTTCGGCTCCGATGCGGGCGGCAGCGCGCGCGACATCTACACGGTATCCACGAGCGGTGCCGACGCGACGCAAAAGCGCATCGCCGGCGATCCACGCTACGACGATTTCGGGCCGCACTACATTGCCGGCGGTCGACAGATCGTCTGGACGCAGCTGACCAGCAACCTTCCCGATGCGTCGGTCAAAGGCGCCGGCATCATGGTGGCCAACGCCGATGGCAGCTATCCGCGTGCGCTGGCCGGCGAGAACGCGCAGCCCGCCTCGACCGATCAAGTCGTCGGTGGCTCGAACGGCGGCTGGTCGGGCTGCAAAACCAGCGGTTCCGCCGCGACCCAAGAGGCGCTGCCGCTCGTGCTCCTGCTTCTGTTTGCGTTTGTGCTGCGTCTACGTCGTCAACGCGCTGCGCCGTAAACTCTCGTCGCTGTAACGCGCTTGTACGTTGACTCTCGGCGGCCGCCGAACTACAAGCGCCGGGCACACTAGCCGCGGGAGAAAAGCGCATGCTGGCCCAGGGACATGCCCCTTCGGGGGACGGCACCGAACCTGATCCGCTCTATTCACTCCTCGACAACGACGGGCGGTTGCACAAAGGCGTCGCCCCGTCTGAAGTCCCCAAGCTCGACGACGCCACCGTGCTCAAGCTCTACCACGGCATGCTGCGCGTCCGGCTCGTCGACGACCGCATGATGAAGCTGCAGCGGCAAGGGCGGCTCGGCTTTTACATGCAGTCGACCGGCGAAGAGGCGACCCATTTTGGTGGCGTCTATCCGCTGCGCGAGAGCGACTGGCTGTTTCCGTCGTACCGCGAGCCGGGCGCGGCGTTCTGGCGCGGCTACTCGCTCAAGGACTACACCAATCAGCTGTTCGGCAACGCCGAGGATCCGGTCAAGGGCCGGCAGATGCCGGTGCACCACTCGGCCAAATGGATCAACATGGTTTCGATCTCGTCGCCCGTTGGGACGCAGATTCCGCAGGCCGTCGGCTGCGCGTGGGCGGCCAAGCTGTCGCACAAGGACGACGTCGCCATCGTCTACTTCGGCGAGGGCGCGACCTCGACGGGGCAGTTTCACGTCGCCATGAACTTCGCCGGCGTGGCCAAAGCGCCGTGCATCTTTTTTTGCCGCAACAACGGCTGGGCGATCTCGACGTCGCTCAACAAGCAGACGGCATCCAACGGCATTGCGATCAAGGCGCTGGCCTACGGCATGCCCGGCGTGCGCGTCGACGGCAACGACCTTTTGGCCATCATCGCGGTCACAGAGGAGGCAGTGGCCCGCGCGCGTCGCGGCGAGGGTCCGACGCTGATCGAAGCCGTGACCTACCGTCGCGGCGGGCATTCGTCGTCGGACGATCCCAACGTCTACCGCGATCCGGCCGAGACCAAGGCCTGGGAGGCGCACGATCCGATCGAGCGCTGGCGTCGCTACGCGCTCAACCGGGGTCTGTGGACCGAGGCGCTGCACGAAGAGTACGCCAAAGAGATCAACGACGAGATCCTCGCCGTGCTGGCCGATGCCGAGAAGGTCGCCGCTCCGGCGATCGAGACCATGTTCGACGACGTGTACGCCGAGTTGACGCCCAACCTCGTCGAGCAGCGCGCCGAGCTGTTGGCGTTGCCGCGCGTCAAGCCCGCTCACGGAGGTCACTGATGCCCGTCTGGAACATCATTCAAGCGGTCAACGACGCGTTGCGCATCGAGATGAAGCGCGACCCGCGCGTCGTCGTGCTCGGCGAGGATGTCGGCAAGTTCGGCGGCGTGTTCCGCGCCACTTCGGGGCTGTTCGACGAGTTCGGCCCGGAGCGCGTGATCGACACGCCCTTGGCCGAGGCCGGCATCATCGGCAGCGCCATCGGCATGGCGCTGTATGGCCTGCGCCCGGTGCCGGAGATTCAATTCGCCGACTTCATCTACCCCGCGTACGACCAGATCGTGAACGAGCTGGCCAAATTTCGCTATCGCTCCGGCGGGCAGTATCCGACGCCGATGGTCATTCGCACGCCGTACGGCGGCGGCATCCGCGGCGGTCTCTATCACTCGCAGTCGCCCGAGGCCTACTTCGTTCACACGCCGGGATTGAAGGTCGTGATTCCGTCCAATCCGTACGACGCCAAAGGACTTTTGCTGTCGGCGATGCGCGGCGAAGATCCGGTCATTTTCATGGAGCCCAAGCGCGTCTATCGTGCGTCGAAGGGCGAGGTTCCCGAGGGCGACTACACGGTGCCGATCGGCGAGGCCAAGGTCGTGCGCGAGGGGCAGCAGCTGACGATTTTGGCCTACGGCTCGATGGTCCACACCTGCCTCGAAGCGGTCGAGCGCGCGGTGCAAGAGGGGTACGACCCGGAGCTCATCGACCTGCGCTCGTTGATGCCGCTCGACACCGACACCATCTTGGCGTCGGTCAAGAAGACCGGTCGCGTGGTCATCGTGTACGAGGCGCCCAAGACGTGCGGCTATGGCGCCGAGCTGTCGGCGATCATTGCCGAGAAGGCGCTCATGTCGCTGGAGGCGCCGATCGCGCGCGTCGCCGGCTTCGACACGCCGTTTCCGTACACGCTGGAGAACGAGTATTTGCCGTCGCCGGATCGCATCCTAAAGGCACTCCGCGAGACCGCCGCTTTCTGACAATCTTTCTACGCCCGTCGAGGTTGACCCATGGCATTCGAATTTCGGCTTCCCGATATTGGTGAAGGTGTCGTCGAGGGCGAGGTCGTCAAGTGGCACGTCAAGGCGGGCGACACCGTCAAAGAAGACCAGCCGATGGTCGAGGTCATGACCGACAAGGCGACGGTCGAGATTCCGTCGCCCAAAGCGGGAACGATCGCGCAGATCTTGGCGGCCGAGGGCAAGAGCTGCGCGGTCGGCGCGGTCATGGTGGTCATCGACGTGGCGGGGGAGTCCAAGTCGAGCGTCGTCTCGACCAAGGCGCCGGCCATCGAAGTGGTGGTACCGCACGCACGCTCGGCCGCCGAGAGCACGGCCCATGTCGGCAACGGCAAAGTCTTGGCCGCCCCGGCGACGCGCAAGCTGGCGCGCGACTTGGGCGTCAACCTGGCCGACATCCGCGCCACTGGGCCGAACGGTCGCGTCACCAAAGAGGACGTGCACGCCGCCGCGCACGGATCGGTCACGTCGGTCGGCTCGCGTGGTGACATTCACCAGGCCGAAACGCGCGTCGAGCGGGCGCCGACGATTGCGTCGGCTCACGACGAGCGCATCCCGTTTCGCGGCGTGCGCAAGAAGATCGCCGAGAACATGCATCGGTCGCGACAGACCGCGGCGCACTTCACCTACGTCGAGGAGTGCGACGTCACCGAGCTGGTGGCGCTGCGCAAGCGCGCCAAGTCGCGAGCCGAGGAGCGCGGCCTCAAGCTGTCGTTCCTGCCGTTCATCGTCAAGGCGGTGGTCGCGGGGCTAAAAAAATTCCCGATCGTCAACGCCACGCTCGACGAAAATGCGCAGGAGATCGTCTTGCGCAAGCGCTACCACATCGGAGTTGCGGCGGCGTCGGACGCCGGGCTGATTGTGCCGGTGCTCAAAGACGCCGAGCGCAAGTCGCTGTTCGCTATCGCCGAGGAGCTCGAGGCGCTGTCGGAAAAGGCGCGCACCGGCAAGGCGGGCCGCGACGAGCTGACCGGCTCGACCTTCACCATCTCGTCCTTGGGAACGCTCGGCGGCGTGCTGGCAACGCCGATCATCAACTACCCCGAGGTTGCGATCCTCGGCGTGCACAAGATCAAGGCCACGCCGGTGGTGCGTGACGGACAGATTGTCGCGCGCGACATCATGAACCTGAGCATCTCGCTCGATCACCGCATCGTCGACGGCTACGAGGGCGCGCAGTTTTTACAGCACGTGATTTCGCTGCTCGAAGATCCGACGCTGATGTTCATGGAGATGGTGTAGCGCCAGATGGCCCGCGGCCACGTCAAGCTCCCGCCGGCCGACGATCCCGCGCTCGCGCTGCAGCAAATCTTGCCGCCCGAAGGGGTTGCAGATCCGGCCTTGGTGCCGCGCATCTCGGCCGACGAAGCGCGTCGCCTGTATCGCGGAATGGTGACTATCCGGGTGATGGACGAGCGGCTCCTGGCGATGCAGCGGCAGGGGCGCATCGGCTTTTATGGCGAGGCCAAGGGGCAAGAGGCGGCGATCATCGGTGCTGCCGCCGCGCTCGGGCCCGAGGATTGGCTGGTGCCGGCGCTGCGCGAGGCCGGCGCTGCGATCTTTCGCGGTCTCACGTTGCGTCAGTACATCGCGCAGATTTTTGGCAACGCCAATGATCCGGCCCGCGGTCGGCAGCTGCCGTGCCATCCGGGAACGCGGGCGTCGCGCTACGTGACGATGTCGTCGTGCATCGCCACGCAGCTGCCGCACGCCGTCGGTATGGCGTGGGCGGCGCGCCTCAAGCGCGATCCGATCGTCGTGCTCGGCTGCCTTGGCGATGGTGCGTCGAGCGAAGAGGATTTTCACGTGGCGGCCAATTTCGCCGGCGTGTTCAAGCTGCCGGTCGTGTTTTTGTGCTCCAACAATCAGTGGGCGATCTCCACGCCATGCAGCGTGCAGACGGCGTCGCCGACGTTCGCGATCAAGGCCATGGCCTACGGCTTTCCCGGGGTGCGCGTCGACGGCAACGATGTGCTGGCGATGTACTCGGTGGTCAAGCAGGCGGTGGAACGCGCGCGGCGCGGCGACGGGCCTACGTTGGTCGAGGCGCTAACCTATCGCGTGTCGGCGCACTCGTCCTCGGACGACCCGAGCCGCTACCGCGACGAGCGAGTGACTGAAGAGTGGAAGAAGAGGGACCCGATCGATCGCTATCGACGGTTTTTGGCGGCCCAGGGGCACCTCGACGATGCGGCGGCCGAAAAAATAGCGAGCGAGATCGATGCCGAGGTGCGCGAGGCGATCGCCGCCGAGGAGCCGGTCGGTGCGCCGCCCCTGCGCTCATTGATTGAAGATGTTTTCGCCGAGGTTCCGGCGCATCTCGAAGAGCAGCTCGCCGAGCTGGAAACGTTGCCCAGGCAAAAGCTCGGCGGGGTTCACGCTTAGCTGCATCAGACCGTGATTGACGCTCGATAAATCTTGGCGCCGGCTTCGATCGCCTGCTGCGCCAGCCGGCGCAGCCATGGAACAGCAGCGCGTGCCGCCACGGCGGTGGGCAGCTCCAACCGCAACGCAATCAACAGCGCGTGCGAGCTCTCCTTGGGTAAGGGCGCTAGTGGCAGGCGGGACGTTGTCGGCACGACCATCACCGATGCGCCGCGCGGCATGTGCGGCGTCCAGGCGTCGAGCTGTGCGCGCAGCGTGGCCCACAGCGCCATTCCGGACGGTAGCGGCAGGACGAGCTCCAGGTTCGGCGCGTAAAACGCCCAGCGCGCATGCGGATCCTCGGCCGCCACGGCGGCCAGATCGAGCGTCTCTAGCGGACCGTGGGCGCTGATGCGCGTGGGCGCAGACGGATCGCTGCCGTCGAGATTTCCCGCCACTGCCGTGACTGTGTTGTCCCACTGCACACGCGCGCGAAAGTATTCGTAGCGCGCTCCGCTCGCCACGTCGATGGCGTCGGCGACGAAATCAGCGACCGTGCGCCAGCTGAGCATGCGCCCCGAAAGTTGCGACGAACGGCGCACCGTCTTGACCGTGGCACGGGCGATCACGCCCAGCCGACCTTCGCCATAGAGCGACTCGTCGAACCAACGATCGCCGGCCTCCGCTTGGTGCACGGCGCCATCAGGCGCAACCAGCACGAGCTCCGAGACGCACTCGGCCTGAGCGCCGTGTAGATGGCTGGCGTCGCCAAAGCCGCCGACGGCCAGCGTGCCGCCGATGCTGGTGCGCAGATTGTCGGTCAGCACCAGCGGCCGCCGCCCCTGCGGTCGCAAGTGCTCGAACAGCGCCAGCCAGGTGATGCCGGCCTCGACACCGATGGTCTCGCACGCCGGGTCGTCTTGGACGATTCGATCGAGCCCGCTGGTGAGCACGACGGCCCCCCCGTCGCTGAGCGTCTGACCGCCGGCGCTGTGGCCGGAGCCGCGCACGGTGTAGGGCAGCGACAGTCGTGCTAGGAGCTGCATGCATTCGGCGAGCTGGCCGATCGATTGGGGGCGAACGACGAACGCCGGGACGCGCCGCAGATAGCGACCGAAATCGAGCCGCGGATCGACGCGAAAATCTCCGCCGCCGTGGAGTGACTGGCCCGCTGTCACGGCGATCCCGGTGGCCGCCGCCCAGGCCAACACGTCAGCGATCATGGCGTGCCCGCAAGCGGCTTCAGGTAAGCTGACACCATGGTCATCCGTTACGGATTCTACAACGTAGTCCTCAGCTGCATTGGCTGCCTGTTACTCGGTGTTTTGGGGCCACCGTGGTGGAATTCAGACCGGCGCCAGGTTGGTATCGGCACGATACGCGACGCGGTGGAGCGTAATGGCAAGCGCCACTGGGACGTTCAGCAGGTTACCGAACCGGCCCGCTGGGTCATGGCCGGCAAAACCGTTCGATACGCTGCAGTGGTCACGTCAGTGGCGCTTGGGCTGGCGCTGCTGCTGCTCCAGTTTGGCGCTCCCCACAAAATCGTCGCGTTCGTCGCGGTAGCGGCGGGGGCGGTGGCACTCGTATCGACCATTGTCTTCGTCGCGCTACGGCCGGACCTGGGGCCGCTCCGTCCCGGATTGGGGTTGATCGCAATGTTCATCGGCGCGCCTCTTTCTGTGATGCAGGCGCTGTGGCTGGCTAGGCTGTGAGCCGTGGTTCACTCAAGCAGCCACAACGAGCTCAAGCTCGGATCGTTCAATCGCAGTAAATCGTAGGCCAATCCGCCCAGCCCGGTCAGCGCCGAAAGGTGGTGACGATCGGGCAGCGCACCGTCGAGCCAGCGGCCGGTCTTGGCGTGGCGCGACAGCATCTGATCGGCCAACGAGAGGGCCGCCGCAGCGAAACATGGGCTGGACTGCGCAAGCTCCAAGCGTTCGACGGAGGGCGGCGCTTGCAGGGCGCTGTGTACTTCAGGTGCACATCCTGGATCGCAGGCGAATCGGTAAAGAAGAGGGCCGTCGGTGACGGTCTCGGAGACTCCACGGAGGCGGCGTCGCGCCAGCGCCGTGCTCAGGGCGGGCGAAGGCAAAAACTCCGGTGTGCCGTCTGGATAGATTGGCGGCGGCAGCGCCGCCAGTCCCTCGACCAGCGCGTCGAGCTGCGGTGGCAAAGGACCCAGCGTTCGAGCGGCGAGCAAAAACCCGGGCAGGCCAAACGCGAGGTCGCCGGGCGCACGCTGCGTCAAAGCGACGGGAAACAGCCGGACCAGGTCTGCGGCCAGCGCATCGTTCCCACCGTCGAGCAGCGTGCGGCAACGGGCGAGCGCGGTGAGCTCAGCCCCGAGCCCCGAGAACGCGCCACAAAAAAACCAGCGCGCCGGATACTTCGCCGGATCCCGCGCATACGTCTCCAGCTGGCGCAGCTCGCGCTCGACGGCGCGCCGGATCGGCCGGAGCGCGCACTCGGCCGCAGTGGCAAAGCGATCGAGCCCGCTCGCACGACTCGCGGCGGCAAAAACGATGGCCAGGCCGGCGGCGCCCGAGAGCAGATCCGGCGGCAGCACCCCGAGCGGACGAGCCGCCGCCCATGGCATCCAGGTCGCGCCGATGAAATGCAGCTCATCGCGCTCGGTCACGGCATCGGTGAGGATGGCATCGAGGATCGAAAGCGCGGCATCGCGCGGTGACGTCAAACGCTTGACCGGTTTTGGCACCGGGCTCGGCGTCGCGGGATCGGCAAGCGCGACCGCCGACCGAATGCAGTCGAGGTTGTAGTCGCGCTCTACCGGGGACTGCTGCCGCTCGACCCGGCTCAGCGCCGCCGCCGCGAAATAACCGTCGACACGACCACCGTCGCGCAGAAGCAGCGCGTCCTGCCCAGGGAGAGACGAAAAGCGCGGATGGCGCAGCTCGCCCAGCGATCGGAGCTCGCTCTGCAGGATCGGATCGGCGGCAAAGCGTTCGCCGCCCGGCCCAGCGAGCATCCGGGCGAGCGCGATCTTGCGTCGTTCCGGATTGGCCAGTAGCGACGGGGCGAGCCCCTCGAACTGAGCGCGTCGATAGGGCGTATTGCCGCGCACGAAGGCACGCACCGGGAGCGCTGCCGCCGCCGCCAGCAGCGGGTCGAGTCGCGTTTCGCGCGCGACGAGCTCATCCATCTCGCGGTAGCCATCGCACAGGGCGTCGAGGTGATGGCCCGGCGTGGCCATCTTCCCGTCGACGATTGGCAAGATCGACGGCGCGGCCCGCGGCTCCGCATAGTCGCGCGCAAAGCGGGCCTCGGCCGAATCGGGCTGAAGGAGGCGCGGCACTCGGTAGGGCATGGCCAGCGACCGACCGGTGCCGAGCGCGCTGCCCTCGACGGCGCGGCGACCCGGATCGCCGAGAATCCAGAACGGCAATAGGCCGGTTTCGAGCGGGGTGCGCCAGATTGCGCGCTCGACGGCCGACTCGCTGCGCACCGGCTGCAGCAACGTCTCGACGTCGACGATCACGGGATGCTCGCCGGCGCCGATCAAGTTATGCACGTGCATGTCGGTCGCGCGCAGCAGCTGAAGGAGA
>JBBQIO010000050.1:0-11272 GCA_038325015.1 Polyangia bacterium | reverse complement strand
CACCTGCACGGCTGGCAGTCGCCTCTTCCGCAACGTCGCCACTCCGGTCGCTGCCAGCGCCTCTTCGATTTGAACGGGATCGATGTGCCGAGTGAAGTTCTCGAACGAGTCCGGCGTCGCGCGGACCGCCGTGTAATGAAGCGCGCCCTCAAGCCGCATGCGATCCCCTCTCGGTGATCGCCGAATCCTGATCCTTTCAGCGATGGACGCTACATTTGTGGCGGGCGCCGTGAAAAAGGTCAGCGCTCTCGATCGCTTGCGCCTATCCGATCGGCATTGCGCTTAGGCGGGCTCGACCATCTTGCGCACAATCAGCTGCGCCAAAAGCCGCATCGCGGCCAGCTGCGGCATCCCACTGACGTCGAGTAGATCTTCGACGCTCAGCACGCCGTCAATGCGCGAGAGCAAGAACGCCGCGCTCGGATCGAGCGTCGAATCGGCCGGTCGCGCATTGGCGACGCGCAACATGTGGTCGAACTCGCCGATCAGCGTGCGATAGATGCGTTCGAGCGCCGGCAGATGCGCGACCGTACGGTCGCCGGTCAAGCCGCCGGCGAGCTGCAGCGCTTCGTCCGCCAGCGCCAACGCCTGCGCGTCCTCTCCGCGCTCCAGCGCAGCCTCGCTCTCGGCGAAGGTGCGTGCGACAGGATCGGTCGGCCACAAGGCGACCGACGTCGTCGAGACTTTGCTGAACGGCTTGGCTTTGTAGGTCGGCGTAGCTTCGACGCTCGGCGGACTGAAGGTCGACACGACGGCCGATTGCTCGACGTCGACGGGAATCTCGCCGAAGCTGCTCGGGCCGCGCTCGGCAAGCGCATGTACCGGCTCGTGCGCCGGTGGCCAGGGCGCAATGATATCCGGCGGAGTCGGCACCAACTGGCGCGGGTTGGTCTCCAGAAGATCGAACTCGGAGATCGGCGCCAACCCCTCGATGGTGCCGGTCGGCGGCACCGGTCGCACGCTGGGCGACGAGGGCGAACGCGCCCGGTCCAACGCAGCGGAAGTTGGCGATGGCGACCGCGCTAGAGTGGGCTCGCGGCCCGGATTGGTGCCTCGCTCTTCATTGAGCGCGGCGATGGCGGCGATCTGCTCGTCGTCGAGCTCCGGCACGTCCAGCGGCGGCAGATTCGGGCCCGTCGGATTGGCATACCAATCCGCGACCAGCGCCGCCGATTCGTCGCCGGCCGTGCCGAGCGGCGTTAGCTGCGCCAGCGGCGGAATTCCAGTTAAGGTGTTGAGGCCTGGCGCCGACGGGGCACGCTTGCTGGCGGGCGGCGCAGCGGGCGGCGGCGGAAGCTCGGCGATCGGCGGCTCCGATTCGAGTGCCGGCGGGCTGGCCCATGGATCGTCGAGCCTTGCGGCGCCTGCGGGGGCGAGCGTCGCGTCCGGTCGCCACAGGCCGGAGACCACTTCGTCGAGACGCGTCGGAACCGCTGCCCGCGCGGCCGCGCTGAGTGCGGTGGGCGGCGAGGGAAAGGGCGCGTCGGCCGGCGCCTGCGCGTTGGGCGCGCCGACCGCCCTGCCCCCGTCGACCGGATCGGCCGGCTCGTTCCACGGCGCCAACGCCTCGGAAACCGCACGCACGCCATCGGCATTGAGGCGTCGCGCCGCACGCCCCTCCTCGATCGCCTTTTCGACCCAGCGCAAATAGCGACGCGCGCGGGTATCGTCAGGCACCTCCGCGACGAGCGCAGCAAACGCCACGCGAGCGGCTTCGAGATCGCCATCACCATAGAGCGCAACCGCGCTATCCCAGGACCCGCTCATGAATGGGTCAGCCGACTCGAGACTTTTGCACCACGCCCTTGAACATGGTCAGCGTGCGGCCCAACGCCTCGTTCGAGTCCGAGAGCCCCTGCTGATCGTGCGCATCGGCGGCCTGTTTGGCGCGCTCGACGACACTGCGCGCCTTTTTGATCGCGTCCTGTCCGAAGTCGCTGCCCGCCAAGGCCTGCTCGGCGCGCGGAAACAGCGACTCGATTTCGGTGATCAGCCGCTCGGCCTCCTGCCGCTGCCGCTCCTCCTCCTCGGTCTGCTTCTGCTCCAGCATGTAATCTTTGGAGGCGTCGACCATCTTGCGAATCTCGTCCTCGGTCAGACCCGAAGTGGCAGTCACCGTGATCGCCTGCTTGAGGCCGGTCTCGAGGTCCTTGGCGGCGACGCTGACGATGCCGTCGGCCGAGATCTCGAACGTGACCTCGACCTCGACCTCTTTGGCGGGCGCGCGACGCAGCCCCTGTAGAATGAACTCGCCGAGCAGCTCGTTCTCCTCGGCGCGGTCGCTCTCGCCCTGGAGGACGAGGATCTTGACCGAGGTCTGGTTGTCTTTGACGGTCGTGAAGATATGGCTCGCCTGCGTCGGCACGGTCGTGTTCTGCGGGATCAGCCGATGAAAATAGCCGCCGACGATCATGATGCCGAGCGAGTGCGGCGTGACGTCGAGGAGCAGCACCTCGGAGTGGGTGTCGAGCAGCGCCGCACCCTGAATCGCCGCGCCCAGCGCCACAACCTCGTCGGGGTGGACCCCCTTGCACGGCTCCATGCCGAAGAACTGCGCCACCATCTGCTGAATTTTGGGCACGCGCGTCATGCCGCCGACCAAGATCACGTCTTCGATACTGCCTTTATCAATATTCGCATCTGCTAGTGTTTTTTTGCAGATTTGCAAACATCTTTCCATCAGGTCTACCGTGAGCTCTTCGAGTTTATCGCGGGTCAAAATCCGCTGCAGATGGAGCGCCGTATCGCCCTCCTTGGCGATGATGAACGGCAAGTTGATCTCCGCCTCTTTGGCCGACGACAGCTCGCACTTGGCGCGCTCGGCGACGTCCTTGAGGCGCTGCAGCGCCATCTTGTCCTTGCGCAGATCGATGCGGTGCTCCTTGGCGAAGCCGAACACCAGCCACTCGATGATCCGGCGGTCGAAGTCCTCGCCGCCCAAGAACGTGTCGCCCGCCGTCGACAGCACCTCGAAAACGCCGTTGCCGATTTCGAGGATCGAGATATCGAACGTGCCGCCGCCGAGGTCGAATACGGCGACTTTCTTTTCGATGTCCTTGCCAAAGCCGTACGCGAGCGCCGCCGAGGTTGGCTCGTTGATGATACGGATGACGTCCAAGCCGGCGATGCGCCCGGCGTCCTTGGTGGCTTGCCGCTGCCCATCGTTGAAGTAGGCCGGCACCGTGACCACCGCTTTTTCCACCGGCCCGCCGAGGAACTTCTCGGCGATGATCCTCATCTCCTGCAGCACAAAGGCGGAGATCTCGGGAATCGACAGCTGCTCGCCGCGCAGCTCGATGCGCACGTCATCGTGCGGACCAGCCATCAGGTGGTAGGGCGCCTGTTCGAGGACCTGCTTGACCTCGGGCGAGCTCCACTTGCGGCCGATCAGCCGCTTGGCCGCGTAGACCGTGTGCTCGGCGTTGGTGATGGCCTGACGCTTGGCGATGTGGCCCACGAGGCGCTTGCCCGATTCGGTGACCGCGACCATCGACGGCGTGGTCTTGTTGGCGCCGTTGGGGATGACCACCGGCGTTCCATCCTTGACCACTGCCACGCATGAATTGGTGGTGCCGAGATCGATCCCGATGACATTCTCAGCCATGAGTC
Organism: Polyangia bacterium; assembly: GCA_038325015.1. Taxonomy (GTDB): domain Bacteria; phylum Myxococcota_A; class Polyangia; order Palsa-1104; family Palsa-1104; genus JBBQIO01. The sequence goes on along the minus strand of JBBQIO010000050.1, from coordinate 7,663 downwards.
CTCGTCGCTATGCTGGATCGCGTAACTATATCACGACGCGGCTCCGTCCCCCCCCCCGGCCCCTTGGGCGGACCCTTACGATGAGAGGCTTTCGATGTAGGCGGTGCGGCGGTCGGCGGTCTCGACCAGGGCGTGCGCCGATTTGAGGGCGCGAAACACTGCCGCCAGCCGGTCGCGATATTCGCCGATCGGCTTGCCGAAAAAGCGGTCGGGGTGAAACTCCTTGGACAGCTTGAAATAGGCGCGGCGGATGGTGCGATCGTCGGCGGTGCGCTCGACTTCGAGGAGCCCGAAGGCGTCCTTCTGATCGAGCGCCAAAAAAAAGTCGTCGATGCGCTGGCGCAGCTCGACGGTCAACGAGCCGTCTTCGTTCAGCGCGGCCACGACTGGCACTGGAGTCGGCGCCACAGGAGTCGGCGGGGCCACGGCCACCGGCGGCGTCAAGCCGGCGAACGCGACCACCCCGCTATGCCACAGCCGACGAATGATGGTCGCGGTCTCGGCGCGCGGGAACGGAACCAGCAAGCAGACCTCGCCCAGCGTGGTCCGGCCGTCGACGCGCGACAGGACGAACCCCTCCTCGGGGGTCAGCGTCTGCGGCGTCGACATGGCACCCGTCTGGAGCGTCGGCACCAGCGACATCGGGCCAATTCCGTCGAGCTCAGTGACGAGCATCGGCTGTCATTTTACCATTGGCGATCGCCCAGGAGCAGCTCCAGAATCGCCTTTTGCACATGCAGCCGGTTCTCGGCCTGCGCGAACACGGCCGAGCGCGGCCCTTCGAGCACACCCTCGGTGATCTCCTCGCCGCGGTGGGCCGGCAAGCAGTGCAGCACGATTGCACCCGGCGCCGCGCTGGCCAAGAGCGCGTCATCGATGCAGAAGCCGACGAACGCGCGCTGCCGCGCCGCCGCCTCGCCCTCCTCGCCCATCGACGCCCACACGTCGGTGGACAGCACATGGCGGCCGCGCGCCGCCTCGCCGACCGAGCGTACGACCTCGACGTGCGCGCGAAAATCGCCATCGCGGCGGGCCCGCGCCAACACTTCGGCGTCGGGATCGTAGCCGTCCGGACAGGCCAGCGACAGGTCGAGGCCGAGGATGGCCGCCGCCTCGATCCACGAGTGGGCCATGTTGTTGCCGTCGCCGATCCAAGCATAGCGCGCCCCGCCGGGTTCGAGCGCCGACGGCCCCAGTCGCTCACGCGCGGTCATCAGATCCGCCAGCACCTGACACGGGTGCGACAGGTCGGTCAGCCCGTTGATCACGGGAACCGGGGCAAAACGGGCCAGCTCCTCGGCGATCCCGTGATCGAACGTGCGAATGACGATGCCGTGGCAGTAGCTGCCGAGCACGCGCGCGGTGTCGCGAAGCGGCTCGCCGCGTCCAATCTGCGACCCTTGGCCGGCGAGATAGACCGCGTGGCCGCCGAGCTCGTAGGCGCCGACTTCGAACGAGACGCGGGTGCGCGTCGAAGCCTTTTCGAAAATCATGCCGAGCGTTCGACCCTCCAACGGCCGCGGCCACGAGGCGACCGGCTGCTGGCGCAGCAGCTTCCACTCGGCGGCGCGGCCGAGGAGCGCGCGAATCTCGCCCGCCGAGAGATCCCACAGCGACAGGAGATCGCGTTTTTTACCGGGCGCGCTCACGGTCGCTGATCAGGCGGACAGGACCGCGTCGAGCACGGCCACGCCCTCTTCGAGCTGCGCATCGGTCACGATGTAGGGCGGCACGAAGCGCACGACCGTACCGCCGGCAACCGAGAGCAGCACGCCCTTTTCACGGCAGCGCTGCACGATGTGCGCGGCATCCCCCTCAACCGCCAGTCCGCGCAAGAGGCCGCGCCCGCGAACCTCCTTGGCGCGCCCGGGATGCTTGGTGACCAGCCCGGCGAGCAGCTTGGCCAGGTGGTCGCCGGCCTCCGTGACGCGCGCCAACAGCTTGCCCTCGTCGATCGCGCGCTGCACGGCGAGGCCCGCCGCACAGGCCAGCGGATTGCCGCCGAAGGTCGACGCGTGAGACCCGGGCGCAAAGCCCTTGGCCACTTCGTCCGATGCCACAATGGCGCCAATCGGCACGCCGCCGGCCAGCCCCTTGGCCAGCGATACGATGTCCGGCACGACGCCCTCCTCTTCATAGCCGAAAAAGGTGCCGGTGCGCCCGACGCCGGTCTGGACCTCGTCGAAGATCAGGATAGTACCCGTTTCTGTGCATTTCTTTCGCAGTGCAGCAAGAAAACCCGGCGGCGGCACTCGAATGCCGCCTTCGGCCTGGATCGGCTCGAGAATCACGGCGCAGGTCAGCTCGGTAATGGCGTCGAGCGCGCGCGTGTCGGCGGCGCTCTCGGGGAACGGCACGATGCGGCTCCACTCGACCAGCGGCCCGAAGCCGGTGCGATATTTCTCCTGACCTGTGAGCGCGACCGTCGCAATGGTGCGCCCGTGAAACGAACCTTCGAAGCCAAACACTTCGAGCCGTTCAGGCCGCCCTTTGGTGACCGTCTGATAGCGCTTGGCCAGCTTGATGGCCGCTTCGTTCGCCTCGGCGCCCGAGTTGCAAAAGAACACGCGCGGCGCGCCCATGGCAGAGGCACGTTGGGCCAGCGCCTCGGCCAAACGAATCTGCTGATCGTTGTAAAACAGGTTCGAAACGTGGATCAGCGACGCAGCCTGCGCCGCAACCGCCGCGGCCAAAAGGGGGTGGCCATGCCCGAGCGGACAGGCAGCGATGCCGGCGGTCAGATCGAGATAGCGCGTGCCGGCGAGGTCCCACACTTCACAGCCTTTGCCCTTGTGCAGGACGATCGGCTGCTGCCGGTAGTTCTCGGTCAGGACGCGGCGAGCGGTCTCCATGAGCTGTTTCTGTTCGTCGAGCGACATGGCGCCCAGCCTACCAGATCGCGGCCGGGCGCCGCTAAAGGCCCCAGCGCCGCCAGTCAGCTCGTCCGTCCTCGCCACATTAAGAATTCGGCCGGCGCACCGATGACAACGGACGATGAACGCTGTTCCCGTAATGACTTCCGACCAAGCGGGGCCACCGCAGGCCGCGCTCGAAGGTGAGCCAGGAGTGCTAGGGTATTCCGTGGCGCAACCGACCGCCCTTCAGGCCGGCTGGAGGCGATACCCGACGCTTCGCGCGGCCGCCGGACTGGCCGGCTGGGCCCGCCGGTCGTTTTTCAGCATGGGCTTCGTTCGCAGTGCCGGCGCTTGGACTTTGGTGAGCGCGCTGGCGCTCGGCGTGACCGCGCTGATCATCGACTTCATCATGCTCGCGCAGGCCGAAAAGCCGCCAAGCACCGCCCTCGTGGTCTCGGTGAGCGCCGCCTCCCTTGGCATTCTGCTCGCGTTCATCGTTGGGCCGGCGCTGGCGATCATTGCGGTGTGCGTCAACCACTTGGCGCAAACCCGCTCCGTGGTGCGTTGGCTTTGGTGGGTGCCGATCGTCCTGTGCGGTTGGGTGGTGGCCACGCGCATGCTCGATCTGTTTCCCGAGCTGCCGCTCATCCATTACGGGTCGCAGATCGCCGCCGCCCTTGTCTTGACCGCCGTCGCGCTGCTCGGGCGCTCGCGCTTACGCCCGGTTCGACTGCTCGCGCTCCTGATCGGCACCATCGCGCTCGTGCTCGACGCGCACGGCGACCGCAATGCCTATCGCGACCTGCGTGACTTCGCCGGGGTGGTCGGCTGCTTTGCGCTGATGGTCGCGCCCGCCCCGTTCCGCCACCGCATGCTGGCCGTCCGGGCTCGCGTGCTCTTCGTTTCGCTGGTCACGCTGGCGCTCTCGGCGTCGGTATTTGTCTCGGCCGTCGGTTGGCTGTCGCCGGGATGGCGAACGTCGGCCATCCAGTACGGCCACTACGCGCCGCGCTTTGCCTTTTTGTTCCGCTCAGTGATCGACCTCGACGCCGACGGCTTCTCGCCGGTGGCGTGGGGCGGGGACTGCGACGACTTCGACGCCACGCGCAATCCGCTGGCGCGCGAAACCCGCGTCGGCCACGACAACAACTGCAACCACATCGTGTTATCGGCTCGTCCGACCGACCGGGATCGCGGCCTGGAGCGACCAGTCGGCGATCCAGACCTCGAGGCTGGCACCATCGATCGCGTGATTCTGGTGACGATCGATTGCATGCGCTACGAAGCGATGCGCCGCGACGTAATGCCCAACACCGTGGCCTTCGCGGCGCGCGGCGTCGTCATGTCACGTTTGTACTCGGGCGGGTCGCGAACACACCTGTCGCTGCCGCTGATCCAGCGCGGATCGGACGACGCCTCACCGGTCGCGCGCCGGCTGTTGGCGGCCAAGGTCACGTCGACGGCAATCCTTGGCTATATCGATGTGGCGATGCGCGGCATCGTCGAGGGTTTCAAGGTCATCAGCTCGGCGACCAACAAAGTGCCGTGGATGCCGGCCATGTCGGTCCTCGGACCGACTGATCCCAGCGAGGGGCGATTCGACGCGCGCGTGATCACCGACCGCGCGATCGCCGATCTGCATCGGGCGACCGGTCCGCACTATCTGTGGCTGCACTATTTCGACGCACACGTCCCCTACGCGCTGACCAAGCGCAAGAAGATCGGCGACGAGGACGACCCTTACGAGGACTATCTCACCGAGCTTCGCTTCATCGATTCGCAGCTCGCGCGACTTTACGACGAGCTCTATCGCGCCGGCTGGATGGGGCGTACGGTGGTCATCCTCACGGCGGATCACGGCGAAGGCTTCGGTGACCACGGCGTGCGCTACCATGGCGTCTCGGCCTATGAAGCCCAGATTCACGTTCCGGGCATGATCGTGGCTCCTGGCCTTTTGCCCGGCACCTACGACGGTCTGGTCAGCCATCGCGATATCCCGGCGACCGTGCTCGGCGCGTTCGGCGGGGTCGCGCGCGATCCCACCATCGAGCTGTTCGGCCGCAGCTGGCTCAGGTTGCGGGAAGCGCCGACGGCGCGGCTTCATCGATTTGTCGTTTCGCGTACGTCCCGCGCCAGCAGCGTGCATGGCTTCGTCACCCCGATGGCCTCGATCGTCGATGGCCGCTTCAAGCTCATCAAGACGTTCGAAGACGGCCTGCGCGAGCTTTACGACATCTTCGGCGATCCCGACGAGCTGACCAATTTGGAGCCCGAGGATCGCGTGCATTTACGGACGCTCGAGACCGAGCTGGAGACGTATCGCGATATCGACGCGTATCCGTAATTACAGGACGTAGCGCGACAGATCTTCGTTGGCCAGGACTTCGCCCAGGCGCTCTCTGACGTACTCGCCCGTGATCGGCACTTCGCTGCCGCCCAGGCTGGGCGCTTCGAACGAGAGCTCGTCGAGCAGGCGCTCCATGATGGTGTGCAGTCTGCGTGCACCGATGTTTTCCATGCGCTCGTTGGCCAGCTGCGCCATGCGCGCGATCTCGTCGATCGCGTCGGGTCGCCAGTCGATGCGCACGCCCTCGGTCAGAAGTAGCGCCTGATACTGCCGGGTCAGCGAATTCTCTGGCTCGGTCAAGATGCGCACGAAATCGGCGCCTCCGAGCGGCTCCAGCTCGACGCGAATCGGAAAGCGGCCCTGAAGCTCGGGGATCAGGTCGGACGGCTTGGACACGTGGAACGCGCCCGCGGCGATGAACAGCACGTGGTCGGTCTTGACCACGCCGTACTTGGTCGTCACCGACGATCCCTCGACGATCGGGAGCAGATCGCGCTGGACTCCTTCGCGCGAAACGTCCGGCCCCTGGGTCGAACGTGAGCCTGCGACTTTGTCAATTTCGTCGATGAACACGATGCCAGACTGCTCGGCGCGCTCGATGGCCTCGGCCGTGACCTTGTCCATGTCGATCAGCTTTTGCCCCTCTTCGCTGGTCAGGAGCTCGAGCGCTTGGGTTATTTTTACTTTTTTTGTTTTTTGATTATTCCGATTTCCGCCAAACATATTTTGTAACTTTCCCATATCAAAGCCGATCTGATCCATGCCCGGCGCCGAGAAGACCTCGAACATCCCCTGCTGCGATCCCGAGACCGTGACGTCGACCTCGCGGTCGTCGAGCTTGCCAGCCCGCAGCAGCTCGCGCAGCTTTTCGCGCGACGACGAATTGGCATCGTTGCCAGGGGGAAGCGACAGCGGCTCGACCATTCCGGTCGACCCGGGCGGTGTGGTCGGCCGCATCGGCGGCAGGAGCAGGTCGAGGATGCGCTCCTCGGCCGCTTCGCGCGCCCGTCCGCGAACGCGGCTGGTCTCCTCGTCTTTGACCAGCTTGACCGAGATCTCGATCAGGTCGCGCACGATCGAATCGACATCGCGACCGACGTAACCGACCTCGGTGAACTTCGACGCTTCGACCTTCAGAAAGGGCGCCGCCACGAGCTTGGCCAAGCGGCGCGCGATCTCGGTCTTACCGACCCCGGTCGGTCCGATCATGATGATGTTCTTGGGTGCAATCTCGTCGCGCAGCTCGACCGGCACCTGCTGCCGGCGCCAGCGATTGCGCAGCGCGATGGCCACCGCTCGCTTGGCCGCGCGCTGCCCGACGATGTAGCGATCGAGCTCCTCGACGATGACGCGGGGTGTGAGGCTACGAGCGTCGCGCGGCATCAGCGGGCTCCCGGCTGCGCAGCGCCCGCGGGTAGCGGCAGCTCTTCGATGGTGATTTCCCCGTTGGTGTAGATGCAGATTTCACCCGCGAGGCGTAGCGAGCGATCGGCGATCTCGCGCGCCGACATCTCGGTCGCGGTCATGAGCGCGCGCGCCGCGGCGAGCGCATACGGGCCACCCGAGCCGATCGCGACCACGCCCCCTTCGGGCTCGATGATGTCGCCGGTGCCGGATAGAAGCAGCGTGCGCTCGAGGTCGGCGACCACCAGCATCGCTTCTAGCCGGCGCAGCGCCCGATCCATGCGCCACTCTTTGGCCAGCTCGACGGCGCCCTTGGCCAACGAGCCGCCGGCCTCGCGAATCTTGGCTTCGAGCCGCTCGAATAGCGCGATGCCATCGGCCGCCGAGCCGGCGAATCCGGCGACCACGCGCCCTTCGTTCATGCGCCGGACCTTGCGCGCATTGGCCTTGACCACCGTGTTGCCGAGCGTGACCTGGCCATCGCCGGCGACGACAACGTTCCCTGGTCGACGCACGGCCAAGATGGTTGTTGAGCGAATTTTCATTATTTACCTTTTTTCTTACTATTATCACTCTGGCCATTATGCTCAGAGTGGGGATGATTCTGATATTCCTTCATCAGGTACTCCAGGTTCACGTGCGCGTAGCGGGCCGTGGTCTGCAGCGACGCGTGACCGAGCAGCTCTTGGATCGACCGCAGATCCGCGCCGGATCCGAGCAGGTGGGTGGCAAAGCTATGGCGCAACGCGTGGGGATGCGTCGGAGGCAATCCCGCCGCGCGCGCGTGCTCGTCGACAAAACGACGCACGCTGCGGGTCGTCAGACGCTGACCGCGGGCATTGACGAACAGGGCGAGGCCTTGGGGCTTGAGCGACAGCCGCGCGGCGTACCACGGGTCGAGCGCCTCTTTGGCCTTGCGCCCGAGCGGCACGATGCGATCTTTTCGCCCTTTTCCGGCGCGCACTGCGATCTCGTCGGCCGAGATGTCGTCGAGATTCAAGCCGACGACTTCGGACACACGCAGGCCGCCGCCGTACATGATTTCCAGGAGCGCCTG
>JBBQIO010000049.1:0-11276 GCA_038325015.1 Polyangia bacterium | reverse complement strand
AGTCCGCCGACGCGTGCTGTAGCCTGATGCGGCGCTCTTTGTGCTTGAACTCGGGCAGCCGCGCCTCGGCCTGCTGCGCTTGATTCTGCCGCGCCGTCGTCTCGTCGCGCCGTTCGAGCCGCACCAGGTAGAGCTTCTGTGCGACGTTGGCCGAGATCCGCTCCATCATCTGGCGGAACATCTCGTAGCCCTCTTTTTTGTACTCGATCTTGGGGTCCTTCTGGCCGTACCCGCGCAGCCCGATGCCCTCGCGCAGATGCTCCATCCCCTTTAAGTGATCGATCCACTGCGCGTCGATCTCCATCAGGTAGAAGTAGCGAGAGTAATAAAAGAATGCGAGCGGGCCGAGCTCGGTCTCGCGGGCCTGCGTAAAGATGTCGACCTGCTGCCAGATCTTATCGGCCAGCGCCTCGCGATCCATCATCGCCATCTGCAGATCGACGCTGAGGTTGAACTGCTCTTTGATGTTGTCGGCCAGCGCTTTTAAGTCCCAGTCCTCGGCATGCGAGTGCTCGGGCGCGTGCTTCCACACCAAGATCGCGATCAGCTCGTCAGCCAGGTCGAGCACCCGCTCGCGCTGCTGCACCCAGGAGGCGGCTGCGACGGTCGCCGCCTTTTTGATCAGCGCTTGCCGATCGTCGAGGTCTCTTTTGACGTCGACCACCGCACCGAACACGCGATAAAGATCGTGGGTCAGCTTCTCAGGGTCGAGCACCTGACCGCTGAGCGCCGGCTTGTTGGCGTCGGTACGGTAGGGATCGATCGTGGGATCATCGGCGGCGCCGTCGGCCTGCGGGACGCCGGCAAAAAACGCATCGACAATCTGAGTCACGCGCGGCGTGATCTGCTCGGCCAACGCCGGGATGGTCCAGTTGCCCGAGGTCTCCGGCGCCGGCAGCGGGGTCTTGCCCTTTTTCTTGTCCTCTTCGCTGAGCTCCGGCGAGTAGCGCCCTTCGAGGATCTGCTTACGCAGCGCGTAGATCGCTTTGCGCTGCTGGTTCATGACGTCGTCGTAGTCGAGGAGGTTCTTGCGGATGTCGAAGTTGTGCCCTTCGACCTTGCGCTGCGCGTTCTCGATGGCGCGGTTGACCAGGCCGTGCTCGATCGGCACGTCCTCCTCCATGCCCAGGCGCTCCATGATGCCGGTGATGCGCTCGGCGCCGAAGATGCGCAAAAGGTCGTCTTCGAGCGACAGATAAAAGCGCGACGAGCCGCTGTCGCCCTGGCGGCCAGCGCGGCCGCGCAGCTGATTGTCGATGCGCCGCGACTCGTGCCGTTCGGTGCCCAGAATGTGCAGACCGCCGGCCTCGACGACCAGCTTCTTTTCGGCTTCGCACTGGGTCTTGTACTTGGTCAGCGCCGCCTTGTACTCGGGCGTGCTCTCGTCGACCGCCCCGGGAATTGCCGCGGCCTCGTGACCGCCGATCTCGGCGCGCGCCATGAATTCGGGGTTGCCACCGAGGAGCACGTCGGTGCCGCGGCCGGCCATGTTGGTCGAGATGGTGACCGCATTGTGGCGCCCGGCCTGGGCGACGATCTCGGCTTCGCGGACGTGGTATTTGGCGTTGAGGACCGTGTGCTCGATGCCCTTTTTCTTGAGCATCGACGACAGCACTTCGCTCTTCTCGACCGACACCGTACCGACGAGGATCGGCTGGCCATTGCCGTGTCGCTGCACGATTTCGTCCATCACCGCGCGAAATTTTCCGCGCTCGTTCTTGTAGATGAGGTCGGCGTTGTCGATGCGGACCATCGGCATGTTGGTCGGAATCTGCACGACGTCGAGCTTGTAGATCGTATGGAACTCTTCGGCCTCGGTGTCGGCCGTTCCGGTCATGCCCGCCAGCTTGTGATACATGCGGAACAGATTCTGGAAGGTCACCGTCGCCAGCGTCAGGCTCTCCTCCTCGACGTGGACGTTCTCCTTGGCCTCGATCGCCTGATGCAGGCCGTCGGACCAGCGGCGCCCCGGCATCTTTCTGCCGGTGTGCTCGTCGATGATCACCACCTTGCCGTCCTCGACCAGGTAGTTGACGTCGCGCTTGTACAGCGCGTGCGCCTTGAGTGCGGCGCCGACGTGATGCAGCCAGTCGATGTTTACCGGGTCGTACAGGTTGGTGACGCCGAGCTTCTTTTCGATGCGCTCGGAGCCGGCGTCGGTGAGCACCGCCGAATGTGCCTTTTCATCGACGATGTAGTCGATGTCGCGCTTGAGCGACGGCACCAGCTGATTGACCCGCTGATAGAGGTCGGCCGAGGCCTCGCCCTGGCCTGATATGATGAGCGGCGTGCGCGCTTCGTCGACGAGAATCGAGTCGACCTCGTCGACGATTGCGTAATGCAGCTCGCGCTGCACGTAGCGCTCGATCGACTCCTTCATGTTGTCGCGCAGGTAGTCGAAGCCGAACTCGTTGTTGGTGCCGTAGGTGATGTCGCAGCGGTAGGCGACCTGCTTTTCGCGGTCGCTCTGCCCGTGGACGATGGTGCCGACGGTCAGCCCGAGCCACTTGTAGACGCGGCCCATCCATTCGGCATCGCGCGTCGCCAAGTAGTCGTTGACCGTGATGAGGTGCACGCCGCGCCCTTCGAGTGCGTTGAGGTACAAAGGCGCTGTTGCAACCAGCGTCTTGCCCTCGCCGGTCTTCATTTCGGCGATCGCACCGCGGTGTAGGACCATGCCGCCGAGCAGCTGCACGTCGTAGTGGCGCATGCCGATGACGCGCCGGCTGGCCTCGCGCACCGTCGCAAAGGCCTCCTCCAAGAGGTTGTCGAGGGTCTCGCCCTTTTCCAGACGGGCCTTGAACTCGACGGTCTTGCCGCGCAGCTCCTCGTCGGACAGCGCCGTCCACTTGGGCTCGAGCGCGTTGATCCGCTCGACGCGCGGTCCGAGGCGCTTGATCTCGCGCTCGTGCGACGTGCCGAACACTGACTTGATGAGGTTGCCGATCTTTGACATCGCTTACGTCCGCTCCGCAGAAATGCAGGAATTTGAAGAACAGGAAATCTAACGCTTGATGTGCTCGGCGACCACTACCGTGTGGATTCCACCACGCACCCAGAAGTCGCCCTCGACGCGCGCGCGCCGGGGGGCGATGGCGGCAATCAGGTCGTCGAGGATGCGATTGGTCACCGCTTCGTGAAAGGCTCCCTCGTTGCGATACGACCACAAATAAAGTTTGAGGGACTTGAGCTCGACGCACTTTTCGTCGGGCACATACGAGATGCGAATGGTCGCGAAGTCGGGCTGGCCGGTCACCGGGCACAGGCAGGTGAACTCGGGGCAGTCGAAGCGGATTTCGTAGTCGCGCGCCGGCGCCGGGTTGGCGAAGGTGTCGAGCGTTTTTTGCGGCTGCGCCGGGTTGGGGTTCAGCATCCGCGGCGTCTTAGCACAACTACTCCGTCAAGGCGCCAGGCCGGTGCTAATTCACCCAGCGCTTGCCGTCGCGGCCACCCTGCAAGACGACGTAGCGCCGGCGTTTGGCGCCGCCGCTGATCTTGTCGAAGGTGCCGCGAAAGCTCCAGCCGCCACCGCCGATGACCCAGCCGGCTGCGGCCGCGCCAGCCAGCATGACCAGCTCGAGCACAACGGTCTGCCAGGGATGGTCCTCGAGGCTGAGCACGGCCTGGAACGCGCTGATGCCCAGCCAGATCCAGGCCATCGTCGCCGGCCGAATCTCGGTCGTGCCGAACAGGTTGAGCGGTCGCGAGCCTGCGCCGGCGGCAAAGGCCGTCAACATGGCCGTCGCCGCGCCCATCGATCCGACCAGTACTGCCTGCGGCTCGATCAGCCGGCCCACCAGACCGGCGGCGAGCGCGCCGAAAAAGCCGCCGATGACGAACACCTTCCACACGCCGGCCAGACCGCGTTGACGCTCGACTGCGTTGCCGAAAAACAGCAGCGCCAAGGAGGCCGAAAAGATGTCGACCAGCCGCAGATTGATGAAGTTGGACGTGACCAGCTGCCACGGCTCGGGGCCGATGGCGCGCGCTGGAATCAGAACGAGATGCTCCAAGAGGCCGTTGAGCGACTGTCCGCCGATCTTGGTCGTCAGCCAGATTGCAGCGAGCGTGGCCAGGATCGAAATCACGCCGGCCTGTGGCACTAGACCATAGGCGTGCATTGCGTCGGCGAACTTCGACTGACTACGAGCCATGACTAGAAGTTAACCGCCGTTCGCCGGTGCGGCAAGGAGCTAGCGAATCAGGTCCGGGCAGCCACCGTCGAAAACCGACGGAATGGGCGTGGTTCCGGCCATCGAGCCGGTCGGCAGCGAGTGCACGCCAATCTCGATCACGTCGAGGTTGACCACCTCGCCGGTTCGCACCACGCGCACTGAAGGGGCCGGCGTCACACCGTCGAGCGCGAAATCGCTCGACCCATCTGGCCCGGCGCGCGCCGGGTCGAACGCCTGCAGCGACATCGCGAACGTTCCGGGCGTGAGCGAAAAGGGCGTCGTCGCCTCGCGTTGCCGACAGGGAAATTGCAGGTCGGGATTGGCGGCCATGGTCTCTATGCCGCTGACCGGGTCGGCTAGAACGACGCGCACACGGTGCACCAGCCAGCTGGCATGACACGTCGCCGGCGGCTGAAGGTTCTGACACACCCCGTTGGGCCCTGAGACGGCGGTCGGGTCGAAGTCCTGCCCGGTCGTCAAATCAAGGATGTGCCAGCGAACGCTGATCGCGCCGCCGTTGCCCTGGCACCCACAAAGCGCACCCAGCAACGCGATCGCGCTGCACGCGCGGATGGTCATAAAACGACGCACGACGCGGACATTACCATCACCATCAATTGACCTGCCCAGACGATGGTGCTACCGGTTTTGACACGATGACCCTCGCCTTCGGTACCGTTGCGCTGGCCGCCGCCGGCGCGCCGGAGAGTTTCGACCTTCTACAACTCCTGCTCAACTCCTCGGGCGTCGTTCGCGGCGTGCTCTTCCTGCTCGTCTGTCTGTCGATCATCGGCTGGTATGTGATCGGCTACAAGGCCATCTTCTTGTCGCGCGCGCAGTCCGAATCCTTGCGCTTCTTGGAGAAGTTCTGGCAGGCCAAGCGGCTCGACGCCGTCTATCAGGAGACCGAAAAGGCGACGCGCAGCCCGATCGCGCTGATGTTTCGCGCCGGCTACGTCGAGCTGTCCAAGCTGCAGCGGGCACGCGAGGCGGGCGCCGAAAAGGGTGTCACCGAGGGCGACGAGATCCACAACGTCGAACGCGCGCTGCGCCGAGCCGCGACCAGCGAGTCGACGCACCTGGAATCGATGGTGCCGTTTTTGGCCACCGTCGGCTCGGCGGCGCCGTTCATCGGTCTGTTTGGCACGGTCGTCGGCATCATCGACGCGTTTCACCACATCGCCAGCAGCGGCTCGGCCAACCTGGCGACCGTCGCCCCGGGCATCGCAGAAGCACTCGGCACCACGGCCATCGGCCTGGTCGCCGCCGTGCCGGCGGTCATGGCGTACAACTTCTTCGCGCGGAAGATTAAGGTTCTGACCGCCGAGATGGACGCGTTTGCCAACGACTTTCTCAACATCATCGAGCGGCACTTCCTCAGGTAGCCGACGATGGCTTTTTCAACCGGCGGTGGCCAGGGCGGCATGATGTCGGAGATCAACGTCACGCCGATGGTCGACGTGATGCTGGTCTTGCTCATCATCTTCATGGTCGCGGCGCCGATGCTCCAGACCGGCGTTCCGGTCAACCTGCCCAAGGCAGATGCGCAGGCGATTCCCGACGACCAAGGCAAACTGATCATCACCATCCCCAAGGAGTTCGAAAAGGACGAATTGGTGTACATCGTCAAGACGCCGATCAAGTTCGGTCTGGATTTCGAGCGGGCGCTTAAGGGCAACCAAAAGCTGCAGGTCGAGCGCGAGTGTTACATCCACGCCGACCAGGCGCTGCCGTATGGCGCGGTGGTCAAAGTGATGGCCGCGCTGTCGCGAAATGGCGGCGATAAGATCGGGCTCGTCACCGATCCGTTGAAGTAGCAATGAACACGACCAAGCGTGATCCTCTGGTGGTCTTTGGCGCGATCATCACGGCAGTTGTGCATGTCGGGGTGTTTGGCGCGTTCTGGTTGAGCCGCGCACACGCCGACCGCGGCCCGCCGATCGCCACCAACAACTTCGTCGAGGCCCAGCTGGTGCGCTTCGGCAAGCCGCGCGACCTGGCGTTCCTGCCGCACAAGCAGGGCGCGGTCAAGCCGCCGCCCGACGCCATCAAAGTCGCCAAGGACGAGCACGCGCTGCCCAAGCCGCCCGACGAAAAAACACCCAAAGACGTCGACCCGCTCAAGCGCACGCACGCCGAACAGTTCAAAGACCAAGCCGACGATCAGCCGGCCGCCCTGGCGCCCAACGAGGGATCCTTGTCGGGCTCGCGCGCAGGCACCGCGACCGAGGCCAAAGGCGACCCCTATATTTTATCGCTGGTCGACAAGATCGGCACCGCATGGTCGATCCCCACCACGCTGCACGACGAGCAGTTGGTGAACCTCTCGGCCGACGTTTGCCTGACCATTTCCAGCGCCGGCCTGTTGACCGATTACAAAGTCATTCGCAAGAGCGGCAACTCGCAATTCGACAGCTCGCTCGAAGCGGCGCTGTCGATGATTCATCAGCTCGATGCTCCTCCCGATCGAGACCTCCAGACGCCGAGCGGGCCGCGCAATCTGCGCTCCTTGGCCACCAATGGCCGGCTTTGTCCGACCCTGAGCAAATAAATGACCCGTGCCGCAATCGCCCTCGCCGTCCTGCTTTCGCCCCTGGCCGCACACGCGCAGGGCAACGACGCCGTGCAGTTCAAGATCACCTCGGGCGGCAAAGACCTGTACAAGCTGGCGGCGCCCCGCCCGCTCGGCGACGCCGCTTCGTCGGCCGAGTGCTCGGCGGTGCTGAACAACGATCTGGCGCTGTCGAGCTTCTTCAAGGTGATCGACGAAAAGGCGTTTTTGGCCAACCTCGCCGCCGAGCAGCTGACCATCAACGCCGTCGACTGGCGCAACGTCGGCGCCGAAGGCGTGGTCAAGACGCGCGTCACGGCCTCGGGAGATCGGCTGCTTCTGGAGGCGCGCATCTACGAGGTGACCAAGGGCGATCAGCCGGTGCTGAGCAAAGAATATCGCGGCGGGATGCAGGAGCGGCGGCATCTGTGCCATCAGCTGGCCGCCGACGTGGTCAAATATTTTACCGGCGAGGAGAGCTTTTTTTCGTCGCGCGTGACCTTCGCCGCGTCGACCTCGCCGAGCCGAAAAGACGTCTACGTCATGGACTGGGACGGCTTCGGCGTGTCCGCGGTGACGCGCAGCTCGCAAAATATTTTGCCGTCGTGGGCGCCGTCGGGGCGCGAGGTGCTGTTCACGTCGTACATGGCCGGCCAGCCCGACCTCTATGCGATGCCCATCGGTGGTCGGCCGCGTGTGGTGTCCAATCGTTCGGGGCTCAATTCGGGCGGCGTCTACTCGCCCGACGGCAGCAAGATCGCGCTCACGCTGTCGCAGGACGGCAACCCGGAGATCTACGTGTTGACGGCGGCGGGCGGTATTTTGAAGCGGCTGACCAACAACAACTTCATCGACACCTCGCCGACCTGGTCGCCGGACGGGTCGCGGATCGCGTTCGTGTCCAACCGCTACGGCTCGCCGCAGATCTGGACCATGAACGCCGACGGCTCGAATCAGCAGCGGCTGACGCGGCGCGGAAATTACAATCAGACGCCGGCCTGGTGCCCGCGCAAAGAGCTGCCGCTGTTGGCGTTCACCGCGCGCGACGAAGCCGGCAGCTACGACATCTTCACGATCAATGTCGACAGCGGCGAGCTGGTCCGCGTCACCGAGGGGCACGGCTCGAATCAGCATCCCAGTTGGGCGCCCAACGGCAGAGCGGTGGTGTACGAGTCGTCCCGCGGCGGCATCTGGGTGTCGACGGCCGACGGTCGCACCGAGCGTCAAGTGTGGAAGGGAGGGGCCACCGCGCCGGCGTGGGGACCAGCGGCGAAGTAGGGCCCGCGTACGATTTAATCCCAGGCCCGCCGCACCCACCTACACCGACAGCCAGATCACGACAATCATCGCGCGCATCACGCCAGCGCGCACGATCTGGCTGACAGCGAACGTGCGGGGTGCGATTCTGTCGAACGATGCCCACTTCCCTTCGCCTTCCTTCTTTGCTCGTCCTCGTGCTGGTGGCTTCGTGCGGCTCGGCGAAAAGCTCGACCTCGCCCGACCTGTCGACGGCCATGCTGACGGATCTGGCCGCAGATTTGAACGGTCTCGACTTGACGGCGGCGCCGGCGGCGCACCTCACCCTCGATCGCGCGCCCAGCTTCGACTTTGGCACCGTCGTCGTCAACAGCCACAGCGCGACCGTCAGCTTTGTGGTGAGGAACGACGGCAATGTCGACAGCGGTCCGCTCGGCGCGGCCACACTGTCCGGCAGTGACGCGGGAATTTTCCAACTCACCGACGGGTGTATGGGCCAGCCACTGGCGCCCACCGCCAGCTGCGTGATTGGCGTCGTGTTGGCGCCGACCGCGGTGGGAACGCCTAGCGCGACCCTCTCCACCTCGGCCACGCCCGGCGGCGGCGTCAGCGTGCAGCTGACCGGGACGGTGGTTACGCCCGGCGATCTGACCATCACTCCGTCGCTGCAAGACTTCGGCGGCGTCGCCAGCGGCGGCACCAGCCAACGCACGCTCACCTTCACCAATACTGGCGGCGCGCCGACCGGCGTCATCACCACCATGATCACCGGCTCCGACGAGAACCTCTTCTCGGTGGTGAGCGGTGGCACTTGCACTATCGGTCAGGTGCTACAGCCGAGCGCGACCTGCACGCTGGTGGTGCAATTCGCGCCCACCGCCATCGGCAATAAAGAAGCGGGCCTCACGGTGTTGGCCGATCCCGGCGGCCCCGGGGTGGCCACCCTCACGGGCATGGGTTTGTCGCCGGCGGCGCTGGGATTTGCGGCGGCCAGTTATAGCGGCGGCACGGTGCTCACCGGATCGACCAGCACCGTCACCCTGACGCTCAACAACAACGGCATGTTGGATTCCGGACCGCTGCCCAACTTCACCACCAGCGGCGACAGCTCGTTCAGCGTCACCTCCGGCGGCACGTGTGTGTCGGGCGCGCCGCTCAGCGCCAACGCGAGCTGCACCATCGTCGTGCAGTTCGCTCCGGCCAGCATCGGAACCAAGATCGGCTCGCTGTCGGTCGCCGCGTCGCCTGGCGGCACCGCCAGCACCAGCCTCACCGGCGTCGGCAAACACACCTTCACGCTGACCGTCACCAAGACCGGTGTCGGCAGCGGCACGCTGGCGATCGATGGCACCGCCTGCGCGACGTTTCCCTGTGTGGTCAGCTACGACGTCACCACGAGCGCCCCCACCGCGCAGGTGACCGCCACCGCAACGCCGGTGACTTCCACGTTCAGCGGCTGGAGCGGCGACTGCACCGGTAGCGGCGCCTGCTCGCCGGTGATGAACGCCAACCGTACGGTGCAGGGCAACTTCGACGTGAAGAAGTACACGGTGACGGTGAACCTGGTGAACATCCGTGGCGCCAGCGGCGGTGTCAGCGCGAGCGGGAGTCCGTCGGGTCCGGCGCTGGTGTGCACCGCCACCGCCTGCACCGCGCAATACAACTACGGCACCACCGTGACGCTCACCGAAGCGCCCACCAGCAACATGCTGTTCCAGAGCTGGGGGACGGAATGCGCGAGCCGCTTTGCCACCACCTGCGGCACCGGCGCGATCGCCGCCGACTTCACCACCAGCGTGACCTTCCGTCCCAAGATCAACTACATGTTCGTCACCTCGGACCAGACGGTGACCCCGCAGTCGATCGCCGGCGATCTCACCGTCGCAGACAAGCACTGCGACGCGCTGGCGCGTGCCGGGGGACTCTACAACACGCCTACGAGTGGTGCGGCGTACTTCAAGGCGCTTTTAGCCACCAGCGGCGCCAGCGCCGCTACGCGTCTGGCAGGCGCGCAGGGTTGGATTCGGCCTGACGGGCGCGAGTTCGCCAACCTGCCCGCCGATATGTTCAAGACCAGCGGCACCAACGCGTTGCAGATCTTCTACCCGCCGGAAGTCACCGAAATCGGAACCACGGTCCGCAACCAGCTGGTGACGACGGGCTGCGATGCCACTGGAATGGTGAGCGCGAACTGCGGCGACTATGGCCCAACCGGCAACATTCAGCAGGGCGCGCCCGGCGGCGGCGCCGACATCTGGGTGGCCAGCCAGATCTCGGTCGGTTGCAACGTGGGGGCACATCTCTACTGTTTCGAGACGGCGCAGCCGCCCACCCTGGTCGCGCCCCCGGCGGCCGGAGTGCGCAATGCGTTTGTCTCCGCCGGCGTTCTGCCCGGAACCGCAGGGATTTCCGCCTTCGACAATCTGTGCATGACCGAGGCCTCGGGCCATTTGAGCGGCACCTTCGCCGCGCTGTTGCCGACCGTCAAATCCCCCGCGTCGGCGCGCTTCACCACGGGCACCGCGGTCTGGGCCCGTCCCGACGGCGTTTTGCTCGGTACCAGCGTCGCCAACATCATGGGCTGGGACGTGTTGGCGCCGCTCGATCAAGACGCCTCGGGCAACTATCTGTCGCATGTCTCTGGCAGCGTCTGGGTGGGAACGGCGGCCCCCAATCTTGCGGCGCCCACACTCGACTCCGACTGCAACGACTGGGGGGCCACCGCCAACGCCACCACCGGCTTCTATGGGTACGAGGCGGGAGCGTCGCTGTCGGACGCCTACCACTTTATCTATGGCACCGCCTGCGCGTCGAAGTTTCACGTCTACTGCCTGCAGCAGTAGGCGCGGGGACTAGGTCTAAAATGCGGATTGCGGCGCTGGATTTGGGGACCAATACCTGTTTGTGCCTGATCGCCGACGTAGACGGCGGACGGGTGGTTGCCGTCGAGGATCACGCGCGGATCGTGCGGCTCGGCGAGAAGCTCGATGCGACCGGCGAGCTTGCCGAGGCGGCTAAAGCGCGGACCCGCATTGCGTTCACTGAGCTGGTCGCACGGGCCAAGGCGTTGGGTTGCGACGAGATCGTGGGCGTCGGCACCGAGGCACTGCGCAAGGCCAAAAACGGTGCGCCGTTCCTCGACGAGCTCCAGTCACAGGTGCCGCATTTCGAAATCATCGACGGTGAGCGCGAGGCCCGACTGTCGTGGCGCGCGGTACGGGCGGCATTTCCGGCGTTGACCGGGGTGCGGACCGTCATCGACATCGGCGGCGGCTCGACCGAGCTGATCGTCG
>JBBQIO010000048.1:0-11280 GCA_038325015.1 Polyangia bacterium | reverse complement strand
CACCCGTGGCTGGCGCAAAAATTTCCACTGATCGTCAAGCCCAACGCCGAGGGCAGCTCCAAGGGCATCGCCTCGACTGGCGTGGTCGACGACGAGCCGGGCCTGCGGCTGGCCGTCAAGGACATCATCGAGCGCTACCGGCAGCCGGCGCTGGTCGAGGAGTACATCTCGGGACGCGAATTCACCGTCGGCCTCCTCGGCGACAAGCGGCCACGGGTTTTGCCGCCCATGGAGATCTGCTTCAAGGACGCGACCAAAGCCCGGCCGGTCTATGATTACGACATCAAGCAAGAGTGGGAAAAACACGTCTTTTACGAATGTCCGCCCAAACTCACCCCGGCCGAGTCCAAAGCCATCGAGCGGGCGGCGCGCGAGACCTTCACCGCGCTCGACTGCCGCGACGTCGCGCGCATCGACCTGCGCATGAGCAAAGAGGGTGTCGTGTACGTGCTCGAGGTCAACCCTTTGCCGGGGCTGACGCCGGATTATTCCGACTTGGTTTTGATCGGCAAAGCCGCGGGCATCGACTACCGGACGCTGATCGCGGAAATCTTGGCCGGCGCGCTCAAGCGGCTGCGGGAGAAGCGCCGCGAAGACCGGCCGCAGCCCGCGGCACCCGCGGCCGGCACCCCCGCCGCCGCCGTTCGCCCGGTCCTGCCCGAGGTCGCGAACTGACTCGCCGCCGCCTCCGCGACCTGGGCGTCACGCTCGGGCGCTTTGCCACCGGACCGCTCAACGCGATCACCGACGTCGCCGGCGTCAAGGTCGGGCACACGACATTGATCAGCGGCGAGGGCGCGCTCGAGCGCGGCAAGGGACCGGTGCGCACTGGCGTGACCTGCATCATCCCGCTCGACGACATCTACCGCGACCGGCTGATCGGCGGCGTGTTCGTGCTCAACGGCGCCGGTGAGCTCGCCGGCGTCACGCAGGTATCCGAGTGGGGGTTGCTGGAGACGCCGATTCTGTTGACCAACACGATGTCGGTGGGCAAGGTGTCGGACGCCGCGGGCAGCTGGATCACGCGCCGCCACCCCGAGATCGGCGCCGACGAGGACGTGATCATCCCGGTGGTCGGCGAGTGCGACGATTCGTTCCTCAACGATTCGGTCGGACGGCACATTCGCTCCGAGCACGTCTACCGCGCCATCGAGACCGCGGCGTCGGGTCCGGTGGCCGAGGGGTCCGTGGGGGCCGGCACCGGCATGCTGTGCTGCGACTTCAAGGGCGGCATCGGCACCTCGTCGCGGCGCATCGCGGCCGACGCGCAAGGGGGCTTCTTCACGCTCGGAGTTTTGGTTCTCAGCAATTTTGGCGTCATGCCCAATTTGCGGATTGATGGCGTTCCGATTGGAGATTTGCTGGCCGCTGAATTTTCCGGATTGCCCCGGCGGCAGCATTCCTATGGATCGATCATCGTCGTCCTGGCCACCGATGCGCCGCTCCTGTCGTCGCAGCTCGGACGGGTGTGCAAGCGTGCGGCCCTCGGCATCGGACGAGTCGGTTCTTACGCCGCGCATGGATCGGGCGAGATCATCTTGGGGTTCTCGACGGCCAATCGCGTGCCGCGTTCGCCCGGCTCGGGGGTCTTGACCCATCGGCTGGAGGCGCTGCTCGATCGCGCGACCGGACCGCTCTATGAAGCGGTGATCGAATGCACCGAAGAGGCGATCTGCAACGCGCTGTGCATGGCCGACGACATGGTGGGCCAAGGGGGCAATTTCGCCCCCGGGCTGCCGCTCGACAAGGTCGCTGCGTTGATGAAGAGGTATCGCCCGGCTGACTGAGACGACGAGCGATTACTTGATGAGTCGCAAGGCCAGAGCGGGTCGTTTGGCCGGCGCCGGCGGATGGCGTCCGTCGAACGGAGACAAGAGGTCGCCGGGTGCGGGGTCGGGCGGATTGCCGAACGCGAACAGCCGGCCACCGTCGATGCCTTGCGCGATCAGATAGGCTTTGACCGCCTCGGCGCGCGTCTGCGCCAGCGGCTTGCCCTGGTCGGCATTGGCGCTGACGACGTAGGCGTCGATCGCCAGATGGACGGAGGTGGTCTCTTTGAGCGCGGCTACGACAGCGGCGAGCGCGGTCATCGACCTCTTGCTGAAGGTCGCCTTGCCTGCCAGGAAGCTCACCCCATTGGCCGGTCCCAGAATCGTGACCAGCGCCGGCGGCAGCTCATCCGGACAGCCGTCCTCGTCGAGATAGCCGTTCTTGGTCTCGGCCTGCGCCGGACATTTGTCCAGCCGGTCGACGACGCCATCGCCGTCCGCGTCGGCATCCGGGCAGCCGCCGTTGTCCGGCGTCCCTTTGATCGTGGGACATTTGTCGAGTCGGTCGATGACCCCGTCGCCGTCGCTGTCGGCCTCGGGGCAGCCGCCGTTGTCTACGGGTCCGGCTTGCGCGGGACACTTGTCGAGCCGATCGACTACGCCGTCGCCGTCGCTGTCTTTGTCGGGGCAGCCGCCATTGTCCTTCGTTCCGGCAACCTCGGGACACTTGTCGAGCCGATCGAGGACGCCGTCGTGATCGCGGTCCAGATCCGGGCAGCCGCCGGTCTCGTGCGAGCCGGCCTGCAGCGGGCACTTGTCGTCCTCGTCCGAAATGCCGTCTCCATCGGAATCCTTGGGTGGCGGAATCTCTTTGTACGCCGAGACGCGACCGTAAAGGCCGAGCAGCACCTCGAAGTCCTCGGTGAAGTAGGGGCTGTGACCGTCGTTGGCCGGCTGGAAAGTCGCGCGCCCGTCCAGACGCAGCCCCCAGCGTGGCCGCACGTTCCATTTGACGCCTGCGCCGATGTGGATCTCACCGTCGGTCTCGCTCCTGAATTTGCTGCTATCGGCCGACGAAGAGCTGATGCCGCCGCCGCCGAACAGCACGAACGGCTGCCACCGTCCGGTCAGGATGTTGACGATCATATGCGCGCGATAGCCGATCTCGAGGACCTGGACGTTGCCCTTGGTGTAGCTCGGCATGAGCGCCAGCTCGAGCTCGAAACCGTAGCGGCGGCTCGGCGCCAGGCCCAGCCGCACGCCGAGATCGGCTGTCGGCTTGAGCTGGTTGTCGTCCTCGAACGGATGGCGCCCGAGGCGGTCAGAGGTGGAAAAATAGTGAAAACCGACAAAGCCACCGAGCTCGATGCTCGTCGGTTCGGCCGCCGCGGGAGCGCTCAGGGCCGTCGTAGCAATCAGCGCGCAGAGCGCGATTCCAAGTCGTTTCATCGTCAACCTCCGGATCGAAAACATTTGCGAACGCATTACTAAAGGAAGCTGATGACCAAAGACGCGTCGGTGATGGTGTCGAGCTTCTCGGCCAGTGGCTTGTAGCCCATCGCGAACGGCAGGCCGCCCTGCGACGGGATTGGGCCGACAACGTTGTTGAAGATCGCAGTGAAGCCGAGCCGGAAATTGATGTTCTTGTACAGCTTGGTGATGAGCGCGACCTTGGCGTTGACCCGCGAATAGGTGAATGGATCGACATGGCCGCCGGTGGGCGCGGTCAGCGGATTCAAGTTGAATAGCGCTTCGACGCCGGCGTTGAAGCTGGTGTCCTTGGTGAAGCTCAAGACGTAGCCGACGAACAGCCGGAGCGACGCCACGTTCAGATCGTTGGTGCCGGCAACGACATAGTGAATGTAGGAGTAGTCGAGGCCGACCTCGGCGCGCAGAAGGTGCAGGTCGCTCTTGTACACCTGGCGGCTGTAGCCAATCTGTCCGCCGGTCTGAACGCGCATGCCGGCGGGCTCGTTGCCCGATGCGAAGGCGTCGATATAGCCGGAGTTGTTGGGCGTAAAGTAACGGTCGTAGCGCAGCTTGGCGTTCCACAGTGCAGTGGTGGTCTGCTCGAGCTTGGACAGCTCGCCCGGGTCGACCATGCCGTTGCCGTTGAAGTCGTTGACCTTGTAGATTGTGCTGCGCGCGTAGGAGCCGCCGACGTCGAGCGTGAGCTTGTTCTTGCCGTCGTTGCGCGACGCGTTGGCCGCCGCCGAGAACGACAGGTTGTTCGAGTTGCCGGTGTTGAGGATGAGGCCGGCCTGGACCGAGGCCTTCCAGACCACGGTCTTGAGCTCCTCGAACTTGCCGTAGTCGAAGCTCGGCGCCGGCGTCTGCGCGCGGGCCAGACCGGGAGCGCCCACCACGGCCAGGGTGGCGAACAACAGAGTGCGGCTACGAGCTGACATTACGGTCTCCTTTTGCGGCGTGGGGCGTGCGGCGTGGGGCGTGACAGAAGCGGCCGCCCTAAAAAAACGCGGCCAAGATCTAACAGAAGCGCCGCCGTTTGCGGGGCTGAACGTCGTTGCGGCCGGCCGCCTTTGCCGTCGCATGCGGCGGGCAAATGGGGTATTCGACTCTGTTGGCCATGACACGTCCGCGTCGGCACCGGTGGTTGCGCCTGGCCCTCCGGCTCGTCGGCGCCGTGGGGATCTCGGTCGCGCTCATCGTGCTGGCGTTGCTTTGGCTGGGCGCGCACCTGGACTCGCCAGGGGTCAAACGAAAGCTGCTGGCGCAGCTCGCGTCGCGCCTCGGCCTGACGGTGACCTACGACACCGCACGCTTGCACTTCGAAGGATTGGAGCTGCACGGCGTCCAGCTGGCGTCGCCGCCAGTCGACCGCGCGGTCGCGCCGAATCTGGCGTCGTTCGAAAGGCTCGACATCAAGTGGGGCGCGTTTTTGCGCGGCGGACCGCTGCACATCACCGACTTCCTGCTCGACGGCCTGCGCCTGGACGTCGTCGTGGACGAGCACGACGAGAGCTCGCTCGAGCGGCTGTTTCCGCTTGCGCCGCCCAAGAACACGCCGTCGACGCCGCTGAGCCAACTGGTCAAGGGGCTCCTCGACGTGCCCGTCGAAGTGGCAGCGGCATGCGTCGGGCCGATTCACTTTGCGCTTCATCAGCGGCACGGCCAGGTCGAGGTCGGCTCTGAGTCGATCGATGGCCTTGGAGCGGTGATGCACGGCGGTCACGCTGGGTGGTCGGTGGAGCTCCAGGCGGCGCCCCTCGACTGGACGCACGCGGAGTCGGCGTCGAGCCCGGTGCACTATCTGGCCGGCGTGCACGTGATGCTCACCGTCCGGCCGAAAACCAACGGCGCCCTCGTGCGCGTCCAGGTGGGATCCACGTTGCAGAGCGCGCCGCTCGACGCGCACGGCTGCTTCGTGGCGTTGGGTCACCTGCCGGCCCGTCGTTGCGCCGGCGCGTCATTCTTGCCGCACCCTTTGTTCGAGCTCGACGCCACCGTTGATGCGCAACCTACGCTGCATCGCACACAAATTCAGGTGGCGCGGCTCGCGCTCATCGGCGACGCGGCCTCGGCGGAGCTGCTCGCCGATCTGTACGATGGCGCGACCGACGGCGATCCGCTGATCGAACGGCTCCATGTCGGCCTCGACGTCGAGCCGTTGGCCCGGCTCGTGCCCGAGCTCATCGAGGGGCACGGCCACGCGACGGTGGATCTCGAACAGCTGTCGTACGCCTGGCCGAACCTCCACTTCTTGGCGCACGGGCGAGTCGCGGCCGGGGTGCGTGTAGCGTCGCTGACGCTGCATCTGGGCGAGCGGCAGATGGCGGTCGATCGGCTGAACATCGCGGCCGAGCTGCATCCTGCCGCCCCGGCCACGGCCACGCGCGCTCCACTGGCGCTTGTCGCCAAGAGCGAGCTCGGCAAAGCCGTGCTGACCCTCCCCGGCACACGCGTCGAGCTGGCGGCCCACGCGACCGAGTGGCGCGTCGACGGTCTTTCGTTGGGCGGCGGGCAGGCCCCGGCAGTGTCGTTCAAGGGCCGTCTGGGCGATCTGACGCTGACCGGCGGCTTCGGTCAGCTCGTCGCGCGCGGCATCGGCCTCGACGGCCATGCCAAGTTGCAAAAGCGTGTGCTCGCCGGCGCGCTCCATCTGCCGATCGCAGAGGTGAGCGTGAGCGATCCGAGGCGGCAGCCGCTCCTGGCGAGCGGGCCGCTCGATTTGACGGTCGACGCCGAGCACGTCGAGCTCGGCCAGCCGAACCTCAAAACGAGCAGCGGCCGGGGGCAGATCGCGCTTCGCTGGGCCGGGATCACCGTTGCGATGCATGCCGAGCGTTCCCCCAAAGCGACGCATTCTGGCGCGGGCGAGCCGCTTCACGTCGCGCTCGACATCGCGGCCGACGATCTGAGCGCGCTCGGTGCCCTCATGCCTCTAGAGCAGCAGAAGCAGCTCGGGCTGCCGCTGACTAAAATGCAACTTTCCGGATCGGCAACCGCCGACGTCGATCTGCCACCGCGTGCGCCGCTGGCCGCGACTCTCGCTGCGCAGCTGACGCTGAAAAATGGCGCGCTGTTGGTTGGGCGCGTGCCCGTCACCTTCGATCCGCTCGAGCTCCATCTGACCGGACGAGCTTCGCCGGCGGCGAGCCATGCCGAGCTGCGTGTGGCCGTGCCGCACCTGACCGTCGCCAAAGAGGCCGAGCCCGCGGTCGCGCTGACGGTCATCGCGGATTACGCAAAGGGCAAAGGGCAGGTCAAGGTTGCGGCCGACGGAGCGGGACTGACGGGCCACCTGTCGGTCACGGCCGACGAAAAAAAGGCGCATTGGCACCTGGCGAGCGAGGCCGCGCTCACGCACGTCGCGACCCTGCTCGACCTCGCAGCGCTGCCCGACAGCGTCTACGTGCATCCCGATCTCACCGCGACGTTCTCGGGCCAGGGCGACCTGACTGCGGCGCAGGCGGGCAAGTCGGCCGAGCTGGCCGGCCAGATCAAGCTCGGTCTGGCCCACGTCGACGTCGAGCTCGGTGATTCGGAATATCTCGTACCGAAGATCGCGCTCGAGGGCACGGCGTCAAGCGGGTCGGCCGGGGGGCGCCATCTCGATGCGCACGTCGAGGTCAGCCATCCGAGCGGAGATCTGCCGACGCTCACCTTGGCGATGGAAGAGTTGGCGATGCATGTCGTGATCGATCAGCCCGCGCTGAAGTCCGATGTCAGCCTCACGCTGAGCGCGGAGGGGAAAAAGTTCGAGCAGAGCGCATTCCCCCTGTACGTCCCGTCCGATCTCCAGTTGGAGGTGGACCTGCGCGGCAATCTCGACGACGGACGGTTCGTTCTCGATCGCGCGCATCTGGAGCTGCCCGAAGCCGGTGGGCGGGTGGATCTCAAGGGGCGCATCGAGCTCGGCCACCTCGGTGGGCGCGGCAGCGGCGTGCCCGGTCGCAGCAGCCTCGGGCTGTCGGGGCGCATCGAGCAGCAGCTCGACGCGCTCGGCGATCCGCACGGCAAACGCGGCACCGACTGGCATGGCACGGGGAGGGTGACCATACCGCTCGACCTCGAATCGGGCGACCTGCGGGTGTTTCGCGTCGCGGCCACGGTCGAGCTGCACGACGCGTCGCTCGCCGCGGGGAGCCTGCTTGCGATCGACGGGATTTCGGGAGCGATCCCGCTCGTGCAGAGCTTCGTCCTGTCGGACACCGGGGTGGTTCGGCTCGGCGGCGCCGAGGTCGGGGCCTACCCGACGCTGCGCTTCGCCGATCAGCAGCCGTTCTTGCAATCGAAGCACTACCTTTCGATTCGCTCGTTGCGCTATGGCTTACACACGGTGGGCCCGCTCGAAGGAAATCTGCGCGTCGATCGCAATGTCGTGGCGCTCGAGCACGTCGAGCTTGCGGCGTTCTCCGGCAAGATCACCGGCCTGTGTCTCGTCGACACCAACCCCGACAGCCCTGAGCTGTTGATTCGTGGCGATGTGACCGGCGTGCGCCTGTCCAAGAGCGCCGAGCCGATCGACGCCAACTGGGCGCTGCGCGTTGCGGTCGGCGATCGGTCGGTCGAGGGCCGCGCCGAAATCGTGCGCATCGACAAACGCGACCTGTTGACGGTGCTCGACGCCTGGGACCCGTATCGCACCGACACCGCCGCCAATCGCATGCGCAAAGCCCTCGCGGTCGGCTATCCGGATCGCGTGCGCTTGAGCTTTCATCAGGGGTTCGCCAGCCTGGCGCTCGAGCTGGGCGGGCTCGGCAAGCTGTTTCGCGTCGAGCCGATCGAGGGGCTGCCGATCGGCCCGATCATCGAGAAATATTTGGCGCCCCTCCTAGAGCCGGACGACGACGACGAATGAAAATGTTCAGTGCACTCCTGATAGTGTCACTCGGCGGCTGCGTCAGGACCAGCCTGGTGGTCGTCGACAAGAAGACCGCGCTCGAAGCCGAGGCGGCCGGCTCGTACCCCAAGCTCGAAGAGGAGCTGACCCAGGCCGCGCTCGTGCCGCACGGCGAGCCGCTGACCAATAGTGATTTGCGCGCGGCGGGCAAAGGGGGCGGCGAGATTGCCGAGTCGGCGATTCGCGATCTGTCGCGCGCCGGCGAGGTCGACGAGCTCTTAGTGCGCGCCTGCATCGGCGAGGGGCAAGAGGGGCTTCTCGTCGAGACTGCCGAGCGCTGCCAGGGCGCGTTCGACGAGCTCCGGCTGTCGCGCCTGGTCGAGCGCGAGAACCGCAATCGCGTACAGGTCTGGCACTTCTTGTTCGAAGAAGCGACCAAGAGCGGACGTGCACCGGTGCTGAGCGCGCTCGATGTGCAGCGAGTCTGGCAAAAAAATCATCTGCTCGGCGTCGTGTGCGGCGCCGAGGTGCAGGCCGCTGACGGCAGCTGGAGCGCCAAAAAGTGCTGAGGCTGCGTCACGTGCTCGCGATTTTGCTGGCCGGCTCGACCGCCCGCGCCGCGTCGCCTGCGCCGGTGTCGGCCGACGGTCCGCGCCGGCCGCTCCAGGTCACCGCCGGCGAGGGCGACCAGCTGCTCGGCATTCTGAGTCCGGACGAAAAGCACCTCTATTATGTGTCCAACGAAAACGGCACGACGCAGCTGTTCGTGCAGGATTTGCTGCACCGCACACCAAAGTTGCTGTTCGATGAGGCCGCCGACGTCACCTGGCCGCGCATCTCCCCGGATGGCAAGCGCCTCTTGTACATCTCCTATCGCTCAGAGGCCGGTGGCCAGATCTGCGAGCGAGCGCTCGCGGCCGACGGATCCGCCCGTGCGCCGCGCTGCCTGCCGGGTGCTCGTTCGGAAAGGCAGGCGCTGTTTTGGCCGAGCCGCAGCGGCGGAAGGCCCAAGGTGGCGTCCGTGCGCCGCGACGAATCGGGGCAGGTTCAGCTGGTCACAATCGACGAAAAGGGGCGAGCCGAGGTAGTGCTGCCGCGCAGCCTTTCGTCGCCCGCGATCTCGCCCGACGGTCGCTGGCTGGTCTACGTGCCGATCGACGCGGCGGTCGGCGGCGTCGATGTGGCGCTGATGGCCAAGGCCGCCGATCAGCTCGAGCTTGCACAGGTAGGCTTGACGAGCGGGGCGCGGCCCGCGGCCCGTTTGGCTCTGGCGCTCCCCGGCAAGAGCGCCTCGCCCACCTTTTCGCCCGACGGTCGCTATCTCTACTTTGCCCAGTTCGTCGACGACACCAACTTCGATGGTGAGGTCGACGGCAACGACCACGCCGTGCTCTATCGCGTGCAGTTCGACAGCGCAAAGGGGCAGACGCGGGGCGCGCCCGAGCAGCTCACCGACGCCAGCTGGAACTGTCAGTACCCGTCGGTCGGGCCGACGCGAATCCTCATGACCTGCCTGCGCGGCTCGCTCGATCTGTACACGCTGCCGCTCGATGGCGCCGTCCCCAGCTCCTTCAACGCCGCCCGTTTGACCGACGAGCTGGCATCGAGCCGGCTGCCCTGGGAGCAGCTCATGATCTTGGGACGGTTGGTGGCGCAGAGTCGCGACTCCGTCGTCGAGGCGCACGGCCTGGCCGAGATCGTGCGGCTGCATCTGCTTTTGGGCGAGTACGAATCCGCGGCTTTTTATGCCCAGCGCTTGAGCACCTTGTCGCTGGGTGCATCGGCGCCGCAGGCGGAAGCGAACGCTATCGGTCGTGCCCTGGGCGAGCTCATCGATCATCGACGCGGGGAGCGCGCGCTCGGATACGGCCCGCCGAGCGACGCTTTTGTCCAGAGCGCGGTCACGCGACGCGCGCGCTTGGATGCGTTGGCGGCAGATGCCACCGCGGGTGACGGGCGCTTTATGGCGCTGCTGGTTGCCTCCGAGGTCGCCGACATCGTCGGGCAAAAGGGGCAGGCGCAGGAGCTGCTCGAGCGCGTTCCGATCGGGGAGGTCCACTCCTCGACGGTGCTCTTCATTTTGCGTGAGCGCGCGTCGACCATCTACCGGCAGCTCGGGGACGGCGCCGCTCTGGCACGCGTCTACGCGGCGCTGGCCAGCGCGCCGGGGCTGAGCGAAGTGGCGCAGCTCGGCTCGGCGCTGCTTTACGCCCGGCAGGTCGCGCGCGGATTGCCGCTGACCGACGCCGATGCCGCGCTCGCTGCGGCCGAGCTGCAAACCGCAGCGACATCGACGGCGCATTTTGTGCTCTCGCTCGAACGCGCGCTGCGCAGCGTCGACAGAGCAGCCGACCCGATGGCCTTGGCCAACGCCCAAGCGCAGCTGCTGGCGCTCTATCGCGGCGAGCCGTCGTTCCCCCGCCGGCAGTTTCTCGTCGAGGAGTCGATGTCGCGCGAGGTCGCACACGACGATCTCCTGTTTGCGCTGGCCAGCGCGTGGATGGCCGACGTCGGGCCGGGGCGGGCCGAGCGGCGCCACGCCGAGCGACTGTTTCGTCAGGTGATGCGCGAGCGCGGTTATGACCAGTGGGCGGCGGGCCAGCGGGCGCCGGCGAACCAGAGCTTTGCCGCCGTGACTGCGCAAGTCCCCTCGGGGCTCGAGAGCCAAGAGGGCTTCCTCGAGACCGATTTGGAGCTCGACGCGCACAGCCGCTTGGCGCAGCTCGCGGATGTCGCTCGCGCCCCGACGCACGCGCCGGCCGACGAGGCCGTGCAGCTGTTCGCCGAGGCCTATCAGCGGGCGCGCAAGATGGCAGCGGCGCCCGACACTGCGCACATGAACGCGTTGGCGGAGCCCGCGCTCGCGCTCTTGGCGCGCGCCGAGGCCAAGCTGCCCGGCCGTTCGGAGATCGATCTGTTGTGGGCGCACATCGAGCATCAGCGCTATCTGCGCAGTCGCCATCTGGACGAGGCGCTCGAAGCCGGCGCCCGCTACCACATGGCCTACGAGCTGACCGCGACGCGTCCACGGCTGCGCGCCTCGGCGCTTGCCGGCCTGGTCCTCCTCGAGGAGGAGGTCGGCAATTTCGAGCTCGCGCTGGTGGCCGCCGAGGAGCGGCGTAAGCTGCCGTTCTTCGATCCGCGCGGCGAGCTGGCAGTCTGTCTGTCGAGCGCGCGCGCGCTCTACCACATGGATCGCGCGGACGA
>JBBQIO010000047.1:0-11285 GCA_038325015.1 Polyangia bacterium | reverse complement strand
GACGTTGTTGATATAGATGCCGTGCGGCACGATCTGGAAGCTCTGCTGCATCGACCACGCTTCGTAGTCGGCGCCGATCTCGATGCGCAGCGCTTTGACTGGGCGCAGCTCGATGCCGAGACGCAGCTCGAGCGGCAGGTTGAAGTTGAGCGACACCGAGCTGCCGACGACTTGCGACCCGTCGAACATCGGGTTGCTCGGCAGCCGCGTGGCGACCGTGCCGGAGGCGCGCACGAAATAGGGCAGCTGCAGCGCCAGCCCGGCGCGCCAGTGGGTGTATTGGACGTTGAGCCCCACGATACCCGACGGCGTAAAGGCAGAGGCCGCCTTGATTTGGGTCAACGAGTCGTAGCTCGGGTCCTCGGGCGCGCAGTCGACCTGCGAGGGGCACGCCGATAGTACCTTTTCACTTTCGAAGTTCAGATACATGTCCTGCACACCGATGCCGAGCCGGACGTGGTCGCCGATCTGGAAGCCGGCGGCAACCTCGAGCACCAGCAACAGGGAGCCGTTCAGCGTGATGACGCTGTAGCGTTGCGGGCCGGTCGTCGGATAGGAATCGAGCCCGAGATAGGGCGTGAACACGCCTGCGCCGAGCGTGAACCAGGGATGTTTTTTTGGTTTCCAGGTCAGGCCCAGCGTCGGAATCGGCAGCAGGCCATTTTTGCCGTTCACCGTCGGCTGCCGGTTGCCGCCCGAATCAACCCGGCTGTACTTCACCTGCTGAAAGATCAGCGCCACGTCGGCGAGGATGGACATGTCCTCGATGTCGGCCAGGCCGGCTGGGTTGTAGTACAGCGCGCTGGCGTCATCGGCGCCGGCCACGAAGGCACCGCCCCGGCCGAGCGCTCGTGCGCCGCGATCGGGCAAAAAGAGATTTCCGGCATAAGAGAACTGTGAAAATAAAACGACAGCGAGGACAATAATCAGCTTACGCATGAGATTCTAACCGTGGTCGTAAAGAAGGTCGATTGAGAAAAGCGGCTTGAGCTACGGCACCGAGACTAAGCCACGATTGCGAATAATAGCCAAGAAACGCGGAAGGCCACGCTGTTCGTCGGTCAGAAACTGGTGAAATTGACCGAACATCGTCGTGTAGTCGAGCGCCACCAGTGGGCCTGCGGCGCCGGGCTGGGCGCGATTGATGGTCGACAGCGTGTCCGCCAGGTTCGACGCCGGATAGGCGCCCGTCGCGTCGGGCTGATAGACGTTGCGCAGGATGGTCAGGAGCGCCTTTTTGGAGTCGAGGTCACGGCCGCGCTTGATGAGGTCGATGGACATCGATACCAACCCTTGGGTCGGGTCCATCGCTTTGCCCATGATGTGCGCCACCGGCACCAGGTCGGGGTCGTCGACGAACAGCTGCACCGAATCGGCCAGCGACGTCAGCGCCGTCTGAAAGCCCTGATCGTCGGTCGCCTCGTTGACCAGATACTGAAGGAGGCCATACAGCGAAGTGCGGGCCGTCGAATTGGTCTCCACCTTGGCGACAAAATCGGTGAGCGAAGCGAACAGCGGACCGCTCATGGTGTCGGTCATGTTCTTGGTCACCGTCTGGTGAATCCAGGTGTCCAGATCGCCCGCGCTGTCGTGCGACTCCAAGCGGCCGCGGAGAAAATCGATAAGCAAGAGCGTGATCGCGTGCACGCGACGGTTCTGCATCTGGAAGCCGCCGCCGGGGAGCGCCGCGACGGTCAGCATCTGATCGATCAGTGACGACGTGGAGCGCGCCCAGGCCTGCGCAGCGATGGTGTCGGTCGCCGCGGCAAGGGACTTGCGCTTGTGGGCGTAGGCATCGGCCAACATGTAGTATGGCGTCACCTGCGCGATCGGCGTCGTGCCGTCTGACTCGACGGTCGTTGTAGCGCCGTTGCGGTAGGCCAACCCCGCCGGCGCCACCAGCGGATCGAAGACGTAGCGCGCGGTTCCGAACAGCGCCGGCAGCGCCGGGTCACCACTCGACGCAAGCTTCAGACCGTCGAGCACCGGAGCCAGCCCGATCAGCGCCGGCAGGATGTCTGCACCGAGCACCAGGTTCAGAAGCGGCTCGTAGGACACGATGCTGTCGGGGTACGCGAAGCGCGGTTGCGTCGAGGAGGTCGACTGATAGGCGTGGCCGAAGTAGCCACCCCGTGGCGAGGTCCAGTGCTGGTGCAGCACGCCGAGCAGGTCGACCAGGATCTTGGCCGCGTTCTCAGGGTTCTGGCACGGCATGTCGGTGGGATCGGCATCGTTGCACTCGTCGAAGCTGGCGAAGGCGTCGACGACCGGCCGGAATGCGTCGTAAAAAGTGTCCTTGTCGAAGCCCGACGGATTGGCCACCAACGTCGTCTCCCAGGCGAAGATCGACCTGTCGTGCACGTCGATGAACTTGTCGCCGTCGTTGCACACAATGTCGTCCGTGGTACCGGCCAAAAAGGACGATTTTTCGTTGCTGCGCAGGAACAGTGAACGGTTGAGCGCGGTCGGCGTCGGGAACTGCCCGAAGCCGTTGATGCCGACCAGCGTGCCTATCAGCGTCGAGCAGCCGACCGTGAAGATCGGATTGCTGGTGGTCAGGTGGCCGCAAAAATCGGCGCCGGACTTGGCGCTCGGATTGGCCGCCCGCGCCGCCGAGGACGCCATGTTGAGGATGTAGAAGAGCGCCAGATCTTTGACCTCGAACATGTTGCAGTGTCCGAAGGTGAAGCCGAGCGCCGAGGCGTTCTGCTTGTTGCAGAATGTCAGCCCGTTGGCGTCGTGGATCATGTGGGCGATGCGCTGGATCAACGATCGGTTGTAGTCGGTGTCGGGCAGCGTCCGGTCGACCCAGTCCTCGGCATCGAGCGCACCCGGATTCATGGCGTACACTTTGCCGCCGTTTCCGTTGTTGTCGGTGTGATCGAAATCGAGCTGATTGCGCGCGCGCAGCTGCCGCGCCAGCATCGGCCCCAGCCCTTTGACATGCGGGTTCTCCAGGGCCTGTACCAGCTTGGCGGGCAGCCCTTTGACGCGCAGGATCCGCGCGATGATCGGAGCCATCTCGTCGTAAAGGACGCTGTTGGCGGGAATCGCGGCTTCGGGGTGCATCTTGCCCAGGTCGTGCGCGTCGAACATCGCCTTGATGACCCGCGTCGTCTCGGATTCGTGGTTCCCGAGGAGCTGGCGCGTCGCCTCCAACGTCTGGTCGGCTTGCCCCGCGATCGGGTTGCCGAGCACCTGCATGAACGCGTGGGTCAGATCGAGGACCGCCGATTGCGTCGTGTCGTAGCCGTTGAAGCTGAGCGTCTCGGCGGGCTGGCCGGTGGCCGGGTCGTTGTAGATTTTTTGCGTCGCCATGCGCGGCCCGAGCAGTGTGGATGCACCGTAGACCAGGCCGAGTGTGGTGTCCTTGGTCGGGTCCATCAAGGCCAGCGCTTCGCGCGTCAGGCCGCCGACGACCGTGCCGTCGAGGTCGAGGTAGCCGTACAGAAGGTCACTTCCTCCGGCGGTGACGAGCGCGCGCCCTTGGGTGTCGCGCGGCGCGCTGTCGCTTTTGCCTGGCTCGACGAAGGGCGTTGGCAGGTCGAGGAGCTTGCCGGCGGCGTCGACGAAATGCCCCTGACCGTCAGTATCGGCCAGCCCATCGCCGTCGCTGTCGATGAACGGACCGGAGGACAAATTGCCGAGTGCGACGCCGCGATAGTCACGTGCGGTCAGCGGCCGCGGCGTGCCGTCGGCCAGGTCGGGCGACGTCGAGAGCAGGAGGTTGAGCGCCAACGTGATTGACCGCTCGGGATCCGCCGGCGTGCTGACGGCACTCGCCGCACGCAGCTCGGCGCCGAGCGCCGCCACGACGTGATTCCATTCGGTCTCGGCGCTCCCGCCGCTGGTGATCATGCCCAGGACCTGCCCCAAAAAATCATCGACCTGCGGATAGTCGACGACCGTGTGCGCGACGCCGGCAGCGACTTTGCTCGGGCGATAGCCGGCGCGAATGCCGAGCCGCTCGAGGGCGCCCGGAAAGTCCGGATCGGTCTGCATCTGTTGAAACAAATTGGCCAGTGCGGCGACGTTCTTGGGCACCGTACCGTCGTCCTGCAGCGGCAGGAGCGCAACCATGAACCCCTGCAGATCGGACAGAAACGGCTCGGGAAAAATGGCATCGACGGTGCTCGTGAAGAGCGTGCGTTGACCCTGGATCGCGGGCAGCTTGGGCGGCGCATCGGCGGGTGCCGGAGTGCCCAGCACGCAGGCGGCGTGGCCGAGACTGCCCGAGACGTCGACTGTGGTGCGCTGCCCGGCCTCTTTTTGCTCGAGCTGGCCAATGTATGCGATCCGTTCGCAGCTCTCGCGATAGACCGCGTCGCCGAACGTGGTGTAGGCCTCGGGCTGGCGCGTAGTGTCGAGCGGCTTGGCACAGCCGAAGTGAACAGCGCCCGCGAGGAGAATCATCAACGCTGGTTTTTTGTAGTTCATCGCAAAATTCGCCTAGCTCCAGTTTAGTGCTTGTTTTTCGTACGTTGCTAAACTTAGTTATGCGGTCGCCGCTACGAGTGCGTAACACGTACGTGTCCGTGCGTGCTACGGATTGTCTCACTTCTGAGGCTTCTGAAGGCCGCTGGCTTCTGCGGGGGACCGAACCGACATGACGCGGCAAGACGAGACCGGACCCGTTCACTACGCGGTCGAGCGGGCGGTGGCCACCTTGACCCTGGCGCGTCCCGAGGCGCGTAACGCGCTTCGGCCGGCGGATTGGCAGGCGCTCGGTGCGCAGATCGCCGAGGCCGCTCGAGACCCTGCCGTTCGCGTGCTGGTGCTGTGTGGCGCGGGCGGAAATTTTTGTGCCGGCGGCGACATCCCGACGATGCCGGAGCGGCTCGCGCTGCCACTCGACGAGCGCCGCGCGCAGCTTTTGGCCGACGCCGAGACGATCGCTCAGCTGGTCGAGCTCGACAAGCCGGTGATCGCGCGCATCGAAGGCGCGGCCGTCGGCGCCGGTCTGGCGCTGGCACTGGCCTGCGACGTGCGCATCGCGACGGCGGAAGCACGTCTGGGTGCCGCGTTTCATCGCGTTGGCCTGTCGGCCGACTTCGGCTTGAGCTGGCTTTTACCGCGGCTGGTCGGGCTCGGGCGCGCGCTCGATCTGCTCCTCTCGGCGCGCCTGATCGAAGGTGCTGAAGCGCAGGCCATCGGCTTGATCTCGCGCTCCGTCGCCGCCGATGCGCTGGCCTCGGAGGTCGACGCCTACGCGGCCCGGTTGGCTGCTTCGCCGCCGCTGGCCGTAGCCGCTTCGAAGCGCGCGCTGTGGAGCTGCGCACCGTCGCTGCGTGCGCAACTGATCGTCGAGGCCGAAGCCCAGGCCAGACTCTCCCACAGCGCAGATGCGCACGAGGGCGTCGCTGCATTTTTGGCCAAACGCCCGCCCCGCTTCACCGGCCGCTGACTACTGCTGCGGGAGCGGAATGGTCGTCGGATCGGCCGGATGCTGCGCCTCTTCGACTGGAGCCGGTTCGACTGGAGGCTCTTTGGCCGGAGCCTCTTTGGCCGGCGCCGGTCGCGGATGCTCTTGCTGCTCGACGATCACCGAACGCTCGACGGGCGCGACCGGTGGCATCACGATCGGCGCCGAGGGCGGCGGCGGCGTGTACTTTGCGGAGGTCGCCGGCTTGGCCGGGCCCGATGTGGAGCTTGACGTCGGCAGTCGTAGGGGCACCTGCGGATAGCCGCCCGGAGACGCATTCGGCGTCGCCGGGAACACCGTCACCGGCATCGTGCCGTCGTCATCGCGGTGCGGTCGGCGTCTTCCTGCGGTCGGGGGAGTCGCCGTGGTGTGCAGTGTGGGTACCGTTCGGGCGACGGCTTCCGGCGCGGTCGGATTGGCCGCGCGCTCGACCACAGTGACGACCGGCGCCATGAGCGCATGGCGACGATAGTGCGCCAAGAGCAGCCCACCCCCCGTACCCACGCACAGCGCGGCAGCAAGCGCGAAGATGATGCGCCGCACCGACCGCTCGTCCCCATCGTCCTCGGCGTCGCCGGCGCGACTGCGGAGATCGCGCACCTCGTCGGCGTAGCGCGGCTCGGGCGACGGCTGCGCCGTCCGAACCGGCTTGCTCGGTCGAGTCAACCGGCCCGTCGTCGGCACGACGCGCACCGCGCGCTTGGCGTTCGGCCGCGCGGCCTCCGGCGGTTTTGCGGCTGGCCCGTCGAGCGTGCTCTGCAGCCGCCGCAGCGTCAGCTCGACGGCCCGCGCGTTGGCCGGCCGATGGTCCGGCTCTTTGGACAGGAGCATCACGATCAGCTCCTCGACATCGGGCGGAATGTCCGGCGCCAGCGTGCTCGGCAGCGGCGGAATCTCGCGCAGGTGTTTGAGCACCAGCTGCATGCCGGTGCCGACGAACGGCAGCTGCCCGGTGACCAGCCGAAAGAGAATCACGCCGAGCGCATACAGGTCGGTCCGTGCGTCGACCGGCGCGCCCGAAGCCTGCTCGGGCGCCAGGTAATCCGGCGTGCCGAAAATCACGCCGCCCTGGGTGAGCATCGACTCGCGGCCGTCGCCCCATTCGAGAATCTTGGCGATCCCAAAGTCGACGACCTTGACGCGGTCGGGCTGATTGGGCCGCTCGATGACCAGGATGTTCGACGGCTTCAAGTCGCGGTGGATGATCCCCATGTCATGCGCGTCGCCCAGCGCCGAGGTGATCTGGCGCGCAATCTCGAGGACGCGGCCGAGCGGCATCGGCGTTTCGCACACCTGCTCGAGTGAGCGCCCGTCGACGTACTCCATCACCAGGAACGGCAGCCCCTCGGGGGTCTCCCCGACGAAGTGAACGGTTACGAT
The DNA here is from genome assembly GCA_038325015.1 of Polyangia bacterium. GTDB lineage: Bacteria > Myxococcota_A > Polyangia > Palsa-1104 > Palsa-1104 > JBBQIO01. Next base: position 4,483 of record JBBQIO010000047.1, on the reverse strand, counting down.
GTTGGGGTGCTGCAGCTTGGCGGTCGCGCGCGCTTCGCGCACGAATCGACGCACGAGGCCGGTGTCACGCAAGAGCTCACGCCGGAGGATTTTGATGGCCACCACGCGATCCATCGCGCGCTGCTGGGCGCGGTAGACCGTTCCCATGGCGCCCTTGCCGGCGATCTCGAGGATTTCGAACTCGTCGCCGAGGAGCTGACCGACATGCTCGTCATGCTCGGGGGGCTCGGCTGGCTCGGCAAACTGCAGGCGAGCGCCGTCCTTCGGGCAGAACAGCACGTCGTCGTCGAGGCGGAGCTGGCAGCGCGGGCAAACGGCCACGATTTGGTTGTACCACCCGCCCCGTTGGCTCGCCACATCGCGGACGTGGCCCCATTGGCGATCGCTCGATCGGGCTCGCATAAAAAAAGGCCGGCCACTCGACGAGTGACCGGCCTGGGAAAACGCGGTTACCGCTTATTCGTCCTTCGACAGCCCCTTGAGCTTGTTGCGAAAGACGTCGCCCAGGGTCGCGCCTGACGTACCGGCGGTGTAGCCCTGTGCTTCAGCGAGCTCCTCGGTGCGCGAGGCCGCCTTCATCGACAGGCCGATTTTTCGCTCGGCGGCATCGATGGAGATGATCTCGGCCTTGACGTCCTGGCCGGGCTTGAGCACTTCGCGCGGATCTTCGACTCGGCTATCCGAGATCTCGGACACGTGAATGAGCCCCTCGATGCCCTTTTCCAACTCGACGAAGGCGCCGAAGTCGAGAACCTTCTGAACCTTGGCCGAGATGACCTTGCCAACCGGGTAATCGAACGGAATGCGATCCCACGGGTCGCCGATGAGCTGCTTGATGCCGAGCGAGATCTTCGGCTTGTCGCCCTCGGTGGTGTCGATGTTCAGAACGGCGGCTTCGACTTCGTCGCCCTTTTGGTACAGCTCCGACGGGTGCTTGACGCGCTGGGTCCAGCTCATGTCGCTGATGTGGACCAGGCCGTCGATGCCGTCTTCGATCTCGATGAAGATGCCGAAGTCGGCGATGTTGCGCACCTTGCCGCGCACGACGGTGCCCGGCGGGTACTTCGAGGTGAGCGCCTCGTATGGATTGGGCTCGAGCTGTTTCATGCCGAGCGAAATCCGGTTCTGCTTGGCGTCGATGTCGAGCACGACCGCCTCGACCACGTCACCGACAGCGACGACCTTGGACGGGTGCTTGACCCGACGGGTCCACGACATCTCCGAGATGTGAACCAAGCCTTCGATGCCCTGCTCCAGCTCGATGAACGCGCCGTAATCCTTGAGGCTGACGACCTTGCCCTTGACCACGGTGCCAGGCGTGTAGCGCTCAGCAGCCGAGGTCCACGGGTCCTCGGAGATCTGCTTGAGGCCGAGTGAAACGCGCTCGGTCTCGGAGTTGAACTTGAGGACCTTGACCTTGACCTGATCGCCGACCTGGAACATCTCGGACGGGTGGTTGACCCGGCCCCAGCTCATGTCGGTGATGTGCAAAAGCCCGTCGATGCCGCCGAGATCGATGAATGCACCGTACTCGGTCAGGTTCTTGACGATGCCTTCGACGAGCTGCCCCTCTTTGAGCTTCTCGAGGGTCTGCTCCTTCAATTCGGCGCGCTCTTTTTCCAGTAGCACGCGACGCGAAAGCACGATGTTGCCGCGCTTTTTATTGAACTTGATGACCTTGAACTTGTGGCTCTTGCCAATGAAGGCATCGAGGTTGCGCACCGGCCGAAGGTCGACCTGCGACCCGGGCAAGAACGCCTTGACGCCGCCACGGATGGTGACCGAGAGGCCGCCCTTGACCCGCTGCGAGATCGTGCCTTCGATCAGCTCGTCGCGCTCGCAGGCTTCCGAGATCTCGTCCCACACTTTGAGACGATCGGCCTTCTCCTTGGACAGGACGCAGAGACCGTTCTCGTTCTCGCGGCTCTCCAGGAAGACTTCCACCTCGTCGCCCGGCTTGATGGTCACTTGACCGTCGGCGCCGATGAACTCTTCGAGGGGAACCTGCCCTTCGGACTTGTAGCCGATGTCGACCACCACGTAATCCTTGGCCAGCTGGATCACGCGTCCGCGTACGATAGCGCCTTCTTTGATGTCTTCGCGTTTGAGGCTCTCCTCGAACATGGCCGCGAAGTTGTCCTCGCCTGGGGCAGACGAGGAGTCACTGTGGAATTCAATCATGCGATAGACCTTCCGATTCTGGATGCGCCGTTGCTGGCGTCATCAGGATTCCGCCTGTCCCGCCGCAAATTTCGCGAGGGACCTCCAGCGGTGTTGCGGAAGCTAAACGCCCCGAGGGGGGGCGTCAAGGCAAAACGGCCCGTTAGCTCAGCTGCAAGCGCTCCCGCGCCAGCCGTTCGAGCTCGTCGAGCACTGCCGGCAGCTCCATGCCGGAGGTGTCGAACAGGACGGCGTCTTCCGCCTGCTTGAGCGGCGCGACGGCGCGGGTCTCGTCCTTTTCGTCGCGCGCCCGGAGTGCGGCGAGGGTGCCGTCGAGCTCGGCCGACGCGCCACGGGCGACCAGCTCGTCGTGGCGTCGCCGCGCGCGCACCTCAGGAGATGCGGTGAGGAACACCTTAAGCGGCGCCCACGGCAGAACGACCGTGCCGATGTCGCGCCCTTCGACGACACAGCGACCGCGACGCGCCAGCGCGCGCTGCAGCTCGAGCAGCGCGGCTCGAACTTCGGGATGTGCCGAGACCACCGATGCCGCCGACGAAACCTCCGGCGTCCGAATCGCCGCGGTGACCTCTTCGGAGCCGACCAGGACGCGCTCGCCCTCGAAGGCGATCGGCAGCGCACGCGCCACCTCAGCCAGCCGCGGCCCGTCTTCCAGCCCGATGCCGCGTCGTCCGGCGAGGAAGGCGACCGAACGGTAGATGGCTCCCGTATCGAGCAGAAAAAAGCCCAGGCGCCGCGCCAACTCGCGCGCGACAGTCGACTTGCCGGCGCCCGCGGGACCGTCGATGGCGATGGCCAGTGCGTTGGCCGCGCGGGTCTCTACCTGTGATCCGGGGCTGGACATCGGCAGGTACCTTAGCACTACCGCTGACGGCCAAGCGGCGTGTTACGATCGAATTTGATCATGGTGGCGACGCTGCTGGGCGTCAATTTGTGGTTCGTCGCTTGTGCGCTGCCGCTCGGGCTCGGACCGTTGCGCGCGCTCCTCTCGGGGACGTTCGGGCTGCGTCCCGGGATGGAGCTGGTCGCGCTGCTGCTCGGCGGCATCGGCGCGCTGGCACCGCTTGGCGTCCTGTGGTTCGGCAAGAGCCTGCGCAGTGGCCCGCTGCTGTTCGCGCTGGTCACGCTGTGGCCCGAGCTGTTGGTCTCGGGTGGCGTGGTACAGCCAGCGCCGTTTTGGTGGGTGGCGCTGCTGTGGTTCGGTTATCTCTTCACTGCGCACGCGTCAATGAGGCTTGCCGCCCTCGACGCTCCGACGCGTGTGCGCATCTCTCCGCCTGCGCCCGACGAGAGTCTGCCCGTGCTCGACGGGCTCGCGGCGGCGCTGCTACTGGTGCCCATGGTTCTGGTCGAAGCGGTGTTGCACCCATGGCGCTTGGCCGGCGGGGTCGAGGGCACACGCGTCGCTGCCGCTGCGGCAGTGCTCGGCTTGGTAAGTGTCGGCACGGTCTGGTTTGCGCTCCTGCGATGGGGCGTGATGGGCCTTTTGCGCGCGCATCTTTCGTCGTCATCGTTGCGGGCGCGTGGCCGGCCGGCGACGCTTCGGGCCCGGCTGCTTTTTGCCGGTCTGGCGACCGCGGCTGCGCTCGTCCTGCGCGTACATCTACTGTGAGTCGGTCTTGAAAGACAGGCGACACTGGCTCGACGGGGGCATCTTCGGGCTGCTGCTCCTCGGCCTGCTTGGGCTGGTCGGCGCGGTGGGGCAAATCGCCGGTCAGTTGTGGCTGCCGGGATTCGCCGACCTGTTCGTGGGCATCGCGTCGATCGTCGCGGCGCTCGAAGCGATGCGCGTTCGGTTGGCGGCGACATGGGCCTCGGAGCCCCGCTGACATGCCGCGATCGCTGCTTCTGCTCTTGGCCCTTTTTGCCGGCTGCCATGCGGCTGCGACAGGTCCCGAGGTCAACCCGCTGCAAAACGGGCTGCCCGCCGCAGCCCCGGCCGGCGAGGTCGTCGCCACCGTCGACGGCCGCCCGATCACCAGCCGCGACATTCAGCTCCAGATGGCCGCCGCCAAGCTCTCGGCCGCCCAGGCGCTCGACCAGTTGATCACCTCGGAAGCGCTCGTCTCCGAGGCCTCGCGACGCGGCTTGGCGGCCGACGCCGAGGTCGTCGCCACCGGTGAGCGCGAAGCCGTGCGCGCGCTTTTGGCCGCGACCTTCGAGCGCGACGTCACGCCAAAAGACATTCCTTTGCCGGCGGTGCGGCGCGCCTATTTGCAAAACCGCAGCACGCTCGACCATGACGTCGAGATCGACGTCTGGCACATCCTTCTTCCGGCGCCGCCGACCATGAACGCCGCCG
>JBBQIO010000046.1:0-11407 GCA_038325015.1 Polyangia bacterium | reverse complement strand
CTCTTCGAGACACGTCTTGTGAATCGCGCAGGTGGTCAGCCCCTTTTCGTACAACACGAATTGGCACGCGCCACCCTCGCGCTCGACCATGTTGAAGGCGAACTCGTCGTCCATCTCGTACGGAATCGCATCCGGGTCGGCGCGCAGCGGATGCTCGGGGGGCAGTCGCTTTTTGACCAGCGGCAGAATCTCGGTGAGCTTCTTCCGGTCGAGATCGGTGACCGGCACCGTGTAACGCGAGCAGCACGAGTTGTCGATCAGCGGGCGCGCGTCGGCCTTGGTTTCGTGCGGCGTCCATTGGATACAGCGATGGCGATCGCACAAAAACGTGCGCCCAACGAGCTGCTCCATATCGACGTCGACTCGGCCGATGGAAACCAGCTGACCGCGCTCGCGCTGCACATCGACGTAGCGCCGTACAGGCGGTTGCGCGAGGTCACGCAGATGGATTCGCAGCGCGCTCGAGCGCCGCGGCGGTAGCCGTTGTGGTGTTTTGGCCATCAGGCTCGACCCGAATTTTTAACCGACTGCGATGGTCAGACCGAGATGCTCACGCAGCTCGAAATAATCCTCGGAGATGGCGTACAGCACCAGCTCGCGAATTTTGTCCTTGGTCGACAATCCGCCCACCGTCGGCGGCTCCATCTGAATGAAGCGCGCGGCCAGCGCCAGATCGTTGGCCACGATGAAGCCGGCGCGGTGTGCGCTCAAGTCGACGGCCTGCGACCAGCGCGCCAGATCGATCGTGCCCTTGTGCTGGATGAACTGCTGCACGACCAGCGCGAGCTGCTCGCGCCACTGCGGCGGTACGTGCGCCGACATGTGCTGCAGATACTGATCGACCGTCGCGGCCTGGTTGGCCGGCACCGGGAAGTTCTGCGCCACCAACTTGATCGCGGCCAAAAAGGCGATGCCCAGCTCGGTGTTGGTCTGGATGGTCAAGCGCAGGTAGTGCTCCGGCCTGAGCAGCGTCATATAGCGCGCGATCGGGAAGGCGAGATCGCGCTCGAGCAATCCCTTGAGCATGTCGGAGCCGACGACCAGCGACGGCAAGAGCTGCTGCTTTTCGCGTGCGTTGGCCAGCTGCATGCCGCCCTGCTGCTCGGGCCGGAAGTAGACCTCCGGCTGCACCACGTTGAGCACCGACGTCACGTAGTTGAACATCTTGGAGAACGCCGCCTGATCGGTGGCCAGGTCGCGCTTCTCTTTGCGCTTGAGCCCAAACTGCTTGTGCTCGCCCGACTTGAGCAGCGCCACCGCCTGCCACACCGCCGCGAACACCGCGCCGATATAGCGATCCTCCTCGGGATGCAGCACGTTCCGCTGCCACATCTCGTCGGTGAGGCGCGCCTTGGCCTTGACGAATCCCTTTTGCTTGAACTGCTCGTAAAACTGCATCTCCTCGGAATCGGCGCGGTTCAAGTACACCAGCGCCGAGCACAGGCACCACGCTTTGTCGTACTGACGAAGGTCGTTGTAGATCCGCCGCAGCGCTTTGTAACTGTCGACGCGGAACGGATCTTTGCGAATGAGCGTCATGTGCTCTTCGACGGCCTTTTGCGAGAAGTCCGGCCCGCCGAGGCCGTATAGCTCGGCCAAGATCTCGTGTCGGCCGATGTTCTCCGGGTCGAGCTTCGACGCCATTTCAAAGGCGTCGATCGCGTTGCGATACTCCTTGAGGCGCGAGCGATAGATCTCGCCGAGGCCGTGAAGGAGGGCAATTTTTACGCTCTCGTGGCCGGTGGCGGGCAGCCGCCTGAACATCTTTTTGTAGTTCCGCTCCTGCGCCTTGAAGTCCTTCTTCTGCGTGCAGATCTTGTCGACCGCTTCGAACGCCTTTAGGTAATCGGCGAACGACGCATCCGGAATCGGTCCCGGCTGATCGAAATACAGATCGAGCGCCTCGTTGAACTGGTCGATGGCCTCGTCGAGTGACTTGACCTCGTCGCGCAGAATTCGCGCCGCCGCGTGGTGAAACTTGCCCTTGCGCACCGACTCTTTTTCCAGCGTGGCAATCCGCAGGATGATCTCGACCGCCTTTTTCCACTGCTTGGTATCGGAGTAGCGCTCGAGCACCTTGTGTAAGAGCGCGTGCGTATCGCCTCGGACGTCGATCGCTTCGAGATACGCGGTGATCGACTTCTGCTCGTTCTGGAGCTTCTCGTGATAAACGTCGCCGATCTCTTCGAGCAGCTTGAGCCGCTCGGGCTCGTCGGCCACCGCCAGGAGCGACCGCTTGGCGTGAATGACCGCCTCCCAGTCGCCACCCTGCGTCTGCAGCTCGATCACCGACTGCAGCGTCGGCCGGTGGGTCGGATCGATCTCGAGCGCTTTTTCGTAGTTATTGAGCGCTTTTTTGCGATCGTTCTGCTTGAGCTTGATGTTGCCCTGGCGGGAAAAGATGTCGACGATGTCCGACTCCTTCTGCGCCTCGCGGTGGTGCACCAAGATGGTCTGGTAGATCTTGAACGCGCCATCCCAGTCTTCGAGCTTGTAGAGCAGCGCCGCGCGCCCGAGCAGCGTCGGCAAGAAGGTCGAGTCGAGGTCGTAGGCCGACTTGTAGAACTTGAGCGCTTTGTCGCTGTTGCCCAGCTCGTCGGCCGTGCGCGCCTGTCGATAGTAGAGTTGGTTGAGCTCGCGGTTGTCTTTGCGCTCGCCCTTGCGCACCAACATGTCGATGATCGGCTCGAGCTTTTGCCACTGCTCGTCGCGGAAGTAGATCTCGGCGAGCGGCTCGCCGGCCTCCACGTGCTCCGGATCGAGTTGAATCACGGCGGCGAACAGCTCGGATGCGTTGAGCTCGTTGTCCAGCCGATCCTTGTAGATGCGCCCGGCCTCGTACAGGAGGCGCGCCTTGTCGAGCGGATTGATGAGCTGCGCCTCAGCGCGAACCATCATCTGCGCCGCTTTGAGCCAGTCGCCGCGCTGCTGATAGATCGTGGTCAGCGAATTCATCGCCGCCACGTAGCTCGGGTCGAGCGCCAGCGCGTGCACGTAGTGCTGCTCGGCCGTTTCGGGCTCGGCGAGGCGCTCCTCGTAGATGCGGCCGATTCGGTAATACAGGTCGACCTGCGTCGGGACGTCGTCGGTGATCTCGATCAGCCGCTCGGCCACTTCGATCGAGCGCTGCCAATCTTCGATGTGCTCGTAGAGCCGCGTCAGCGCGCTCAGCGCTACGTTTGAATCGGCCTCGAACGACAGAATGTCGTTGTACGCCTCGATGGCGCGGTCGAGGTCCTTAAGCTCCTCCTCGTAGACCTGCCCCATTTGCGCGTACAGCTCGGCGCGCACCTGTGGGTCGTTGACCGCGTTGATGTGGCGACGCAGCGTGTCGACCAGCTCGGCCGAGCGCCGCTCCTGCCGATAGAGCCGTTCGAGCGACTTGAGGGTCGGCTCGTGGCGGTCGTCGATGAGCAGGACTTTTTCGAGCGCCTCCCAGGCGCGCTCCGGCTTCTTGAACTGCTCCTCCCAGGCGATGGCCATACGCTCGTAGAGCGAGATGCGCTCCTGATCGTTACCCGACACGTCGAGCTGCTGCTCAAGGACGTCGAGGTAGGCCTCCATCTGGCCGGTGCGCTCGTACAGCCGTTCGAGCGCGCGCAGCGCGATGACGTTCTGCGCGTCGACCGCAAGCACCTCTTTATAGGTGTCTATCGCGCGGGTCGGGTCGCTGAGGCGCTCTTCAAAGAGCGCGCCGATCTGATGCTTGAGCTTGACGACTTCTTGCGTCTCGCCGCTGGTGTCTTGGACGACGTGCGCCTTTTTGGCCAGAATGTCGATCAGCTCGGGCCAACGCTCGCCCCGCTTGTAGAGCTTTTCGAGCGCGACCAACGCATCGAGCGTGCCGGCGTCGGCGTCGAGCGCCTGGCGATAGGCTGTGATGGCCTGCTGCTCGTCGTCGAGCGGCCCCTCCCACAGCTGGGCCATCGCCAGGTAAAGCTCGACGCGCTTGGCCGGCTCTTCGGCCAGTTCGGCGTGTCGCCCTAACGTCGAGACCAGCTCGGGCCAGTGCGACGTCTTGCGATAGAAATCGGCGAGCGCCGAGAGCGCATCTTTTTGCCCCGGGTCGAGGGTGAGCGCCTGCTGCTCGGACTGAATGGCCCATTCCAGCTGCCCGACGTGCTCGCCGTACCAGCGGCCGATCTTGACCCACAGCGCCGCCGCCGTCTTCGGGTCCGGAATGGTCTTGACGATCTCGACGTATTCGCCGAGGAGCTCGGTCCACTTGTTGGTGGCCGTGGCCAACCGCTCGAGCTCGCCCGACACGTCGGCCTCGGCGTAGTTCTCGCGGAACGCCGCCTGAAGCACCACGAACGCGCCCTCTTTGTCGCCGAGCTGCTTTTCGTAGACCTGCGCCACCGCCTGCAAGATGGCGATGCGCTGCGCCGACTCGGCGGTGAACTCGACCCGCGCTAAGAGCAGCTCGACGAGCCGCTCCCAGTTTTGCTCCGCCCGCAAAATCTGCTCGAGCGCGATCGATGCGTTGACGTTGATCGAGTCGAGCTGCAGCACGCGCTCGTACACTTCGCCGGCCTGCGTGCGGTCGCCGATCTTGTCTTCCCACACGGAGGCGGCCTGCAGCAAAACCTCGACCTTGGCCTCGGGCTCGTCGAGCACGCGCGCCTTGCGCTCAAGGACGCCGATCGACTCCTCCCAGCGCGCCTCCTGCGTGAACAGGTGCTCGAGCGCGCCGAGCGCACGGAAATCGCGCTCGTCGAGAACGAGCACGCGCTGCCACGCTTCGATGCCCTCGTTGGGGCGCATCAAGATCTCACCCTGTAGAGACCCGAGCTGCGCGTACAGCTCGATCAGCTCCGCCGTATCCATGTCGCTCGCGGTGCCGACTTCGATCAGGCGGTGCAGCGTATCGACCAGCTCTTCCCAGGCCTGCGTCTGGCGATAGATGTGCGCCAGCGCGCGCAGCGCCGCGAGGTCGCCGGGATCGATGGCCAGCACTTTTTGCCAAGACTCGAGCGCGTTGCGCTCACGGTTGAGCTTCTCGCCCCAGATGCGACCGAGCCGCTGATAGAGCGGCACCTGCTCGGCCGGCGTGTGGGTGATCTTGACGATCCGTTCCAGGATGTCGACCAGCTCGCGCCACTGCTCGGCGCGCTCGTACAGGTCGGCCAGGGCGCGCAGCGCGATCGGGTCTTCGCCGCGCAGGTCGACGACGCGACCCCACAGATCGACCGCCTGCGCCGGCAGGCCCAGCCCGTCCGACGAGATCTTGGCCATGCGCGCGTAGCACTCGGACATCCCGTCGTCGCCCGGCGCGATGTCGACCATCTTTTCGTAGACCCCGTAGAGCTGCGTCCAATCCTGCGCGCGGAAGTACACCTGCTCGAGCGCTTCGAGCGCGCGACGATTGCGCGAGTCGGCCTCGAGCACCGCGTTGTAGGCGGCGACCGCCTCTTTGGGAGCATCGAGGGCTTCGGCGTACACGTGCCCGAGGCGGAAATAGAGCTCGATGATCTCGTCGGTTGCTGTCGTGATGCCGATGCGCCGTTGCAGGATGTCGGCGAGCTCGCTCCACAGGCCCGTCGCCTCGTACGCTCGGTCGAGCGCGGCCAGCGCCTCGGCATCGGTCGGATCGATCGCCAGCACGCGTAGATACGACTCTTCGGCGTGCTCGCGCTGATGCAGCTCGACATCCTGCACGCGCGCCAAGCGCAGCAGCAATCGCCGCTGCACGTCCGGGTCGCGCTGCTCGTTGAGCACCTGGTCGTAGACCGCGACCAGGTCGTCCCAGCTGTGGCACGCGCCGGCCAGACGCTCGACCTCTTCGAGCACCATCTCGTTGGTCGGCGCCTCGCGAATCGCCTGGCACCACCACACGAACGCCGACGACTGATCGAGCAGCTTGTGCTCGTGCGTCTCGGCGATTTTCTGCATCATCTGCAGGCGCTCTTCGGCCTGCGCCACCGGCAGCTTGTCGAGCTGGACCTGATAGATCTTGACCAGCTTTTCCCAGGCCTCGCCGACGCGGTAGAGCGGTTCGAGAATCGCCGCGATCTCCAGCTGTTTGGTGCCCTCGGCGAACAAGAGCTCGAGCGCATCGAGCGTGTGCACGTGGGTCGGATCGGCGACCAGGATCTCGCGATAGACCTCGATCGCATTTTCTACGTCGTGCAGATTCTGCTCGTACAACTGCCCGAGGCGGAACTGCAGCGCAACGATCTCGTGATCGGCCTGCGCCAGCCGGATTTCCCGGCGCAGGATGTCGGCCAGATCGCTCCAGCGCTCGGCCTGCTGATAAAGCCGATCGAGCGCCAAGATGGCGTCGCGATTTTCCGCCTCGGCGTCGACGACTCGCCGGTGCGTGGTGATTGCCTTGTCGAGCTGCGCCAGCTCCTCTTCGTACACGCGCGCGACGCGCAGGAGCATCTCGACCTGGCGCGGCACTTCGAGGAGCTTGGTCAGCTCGGCTTCATAGAGAGCCGCCAGCTCGCCCCAACCCTTGGTCTCGTCGGCCAGCCGTTCGAGGTGCGCCAGCGTGACTTCGTTCTGCGGGTCCTGCCGGAGCGCCTTGCCATACGATGTAAAGGCCGCCTTGGAGTTTTCCAGGCGCCGCTCGTAGTAGTCGGCAATGCGGTGCAGCAGCTCGACGCGGCGGAGCGGATCCTCCGAGTGGCGCACCATCACTTCGAGCACGTCGATGAGCTTGTCCCAATCGCCCGCGGTCTCGAACACCGGTTCGAGCACCTGTGCAGCCAGCACCGGCTCCTGCTCACCGTGGACGATGCCGTCGAGCGCCTGCAGCGTCGGCTCGTGCGCGCCGTCCATGGCCAGGACTTCGCGGTAGGCCTCGACCGAACGGCCGAGATCCTTGAGCTCCTTTTCCCATAGCCGCCCGATGCGATGCTTGAGCGAAACCGTCTCACCAGTCGACATCGAGAGCTCGACTTCGCGCTCGAGAATCTGCAGCAAGTCGTACCAGCGCGACGTCTGCTGGTACAGACGATCGAGGCACTGGATCGCCGTCACGTCCTCGGCGTCGAGGTCCAGAATGCTGGTGTAGGTCTCGATGGCGCGCGCCGCGTCCTTGAGCTCGCGGTCGTAGACCTGACCCAGCACGAACAGCATCTCTTTCTTTTCTTGCGGATTGCTGGCGAGCTCGGCTTTTTTCGTGTAAACCGTCTTGAGCGGCTCCCACCGTTCGAGCCGGATGTACAGCCGCTCCAGCGCGTCGATCGCCTGCCGGTCGTTCTCGTCGATCGCCAGGACCTGCTGATAGACGACGATGGCGCGATCCGAATTCTCCAGCACCTCTTCGTAAATCGACGCCGCGCGGAAGCACAGCGCCTTCTTGTCGTCGACGTTCCCGATCATCTCGACCTTGGCCAAGATGACGTCCACCAGCTTGGTGAACGCGTCGGTGCGCAAATAGATCGCTTCGAGCGCGTTGGCCGCGTCGAGATTGCGCGGCGAGACTTCGAGCACCTTGTGGTAGGCCTCGGCGGCGGCGTTGTCGTCGCGCAGCTGCTGCTCCTCGATCTGCGCAACCCGCATCAGAAGCTGCGTCTGCAGCTCCGGATCCCCAGTGCCGTGCGCGACCTGGTCGGCCACGCTCTGATAGAGGCGCACCAGATCCTTCCAGCGGTCGAGCTGACGCGCCAGCCGTTCGAGCCGAGTCTGCGTCTCTTTGAGGCCGGGCTCCTCGCGCAGCGCGCGGTCGTACGTGGAGAACGCCTTTGCGCCGTCATCCCCGGCGACCTCGTAGAGCTCGCCAATCTGATGCAGCAGCTCGATCTTGCGCGCGGGATCCATCGAGTGGCGCACCAAAATCTCGTAGGTGTCGACCAGCTTGGGCCAGTCGTTTCGCGCCTTGTAGATGGGCTCGAGGATGGTGGCCACCTGCAGCTCGTGATCGGGCAGCTGCACCAAGCGTTCGAGTGCGCTCGATGCCGCCTCGTTGCGGCTGTCGAGATCGAGCACCTGACGATAGGTATCGACCGCGGCCGCGACCTCGCCGAGCTCTTTTTCTCGCAATGCAGCAAGCCGGCCCAAAAGCTCGATTGTCTCGGGCTGAGCATCCGTCAGCTGCAGCTGACGCGTCAGATTGTCGGCCAGCGCGTGCCATTGCTTTTGCGCCTGGTGCAGCCGGTCGAGCGACTTGAGCGCCTTGAGGTTCGACGGGTCCTGATGCAGGACCTCGTTGTAGGTGCCGATCGCCTCCTCGATGTTCTGCAGCATGTCCTCCCAGAGGTAGGCCATGCGGAAGAAGATCTGCTCGCGCTCCTTGGGATCGGGCGTCAGCTCGACCTTCTTGCGGTACACGTCGAGCAGCTCGGGCCAGCGCTCGTTGCGCGTATGCAGCCGTTCGAGCGCCTCGATGGCTGTCAGATCGTCAGGTTCGAGCGCCTGGGCGCGCTTGTAGTACTCGACGGCCTTGTCGGCCTTTTCGAGCTTCTCGTCATAAGCTTCGGCAGCCTTCATCAACAGCTCGCGGAGGAGCGCGGGCGAGGTGGTGCCGAGCTTTTCGATCGCCTGCTCGTACAGCGTCACGAGCCGCGGCCAGGCCTCGTTGATCGTGGCCAACCGTTCGAGCTCGGTGCGCGCCGTTTGCGCCGACGGGTCCTCGGCGAACGCGCGAGCATAGGCGTCGAACGCCTTTTCACCGTCGCTCAGCTTGTGGGCGTGCAGCTCGCCGATACGCAAGAGGAGGTCGCCGCGGGTCGACGACGCCTTTTCCCGCGCCAGCTGAATCTCGTACACCTCGACCAGCCGGGCCCACTCTTCGAGCTGCTGATAGATCGGCTCCAGGATCGCCGCCACCGACAGCTGCAGCTCGGCATCGGTCAGCTTGGATTCGAGCGCCAACCGCGCGCCCGGATGATCCGGGGCCAGCGCCAGGATGTCGCGGAACTGATCGATCGCACCGCGTTTGTCGGCCAGGTGCAGCTCGCGCAGCGAGCCGAGCCGGAACTTGAGCTCGACCTGCGAGGCGTGATCGTCGATCGGTAAGAGCCCAAGCTCGCGCTGGATGACCTCGGCGAGCTCTTTCCATTGCTGCGTCGCTATGTAAATGCGGTCGAGCGCGCGGTACGCCGGCAGCTCGTCGCCATCGGCCAGGATGTCGCGGTACGCCGCGATCGCCTTGACGTTGTCCTTAATCTCGACCTCGAAGATCGACGCCAGCTTGTAGCGAATCTCCTTCTGCGCGTGCGCATCCTTTTCGAGCGACAGCTTCTTTTGGTAGATGCCGAGAAGCTCGGAGTATTGCTCCGTCTGCAGGTACAGCCGCTCGAGCGCGGCGATGGCCTGCGGCTCGTTTTCGTCGAGCTTGAGAATCGCCTGGTTGGCGGTTAGCGCCTTGGACGCCTCGTGCAGCTCACTTTCGTAGACGCGCGCGACCACCAGCATCAGCGGCAGCGCCCCCGATCCGAGCTTGCCGTAGACCGCTTCATAGGCACCGACCAGCTCGGCCCAGCCACCGGTCTCCTCGGCCAGGCGCTCGACATCGGCGCGTGACCAGTCGGCGTTGGGCTCCGCGGCGAACGCCTGCAGCGCCCAACCGTACGCCGCCGCCTTGTCCTTGAGCTGCTGCTCCGACAAGCTGCCGAGCCGTCGCATACGCTCGATGCGCTCGAACGGATCGGGGGTATGGCGCAGCTCGATTTCGAGCACGCCGGCCAGCTTGCGCGAGTCTTTCGCCGCCTCGTAGAGCGGGATCAGCGCCTTGGCCGCGTTGAGATTCTCGGCGTCGAGCGTGAGCACTTTTTCGTACGCCCGCATTGCGCGATCGGCCTTCTGGAGCCGGTCGCGATAGAGCTCGGCGATCTTGATGTTGAGCGACACCTTGGACGCGTCGTCCTCGGTCTCGGCCTGCCTCTCGAGGACGCGGATGTACTCGTCGTACTTGCCCTGCGTCGCATAAAATTTCTCGAGCTCGTCGTAGTTCTTTTGCGCCAGGTACAGCTTCTTGAGCGCGTCCTGCGCCCGCTTGTTTTCCGGCTCCAGGTCGAGCAGCTGACGCCACGCCACGGTGGCGCGATCCGGGTCGTTCACCTTGTCGGTGAACAGGAGCCCGAGCTTCTGCAGCATGGCGACTTTTTTAGCCTGGTCGTCGAAGAGGCGCGCCTGCGTCTCGCAAACCTCGGCGAGCTTGTCCCACAGCTTCTCGCGCTCGTACAGCTTCTCGAGCTCACCCAGCGCTTCGAGGTTGTCGCCGTCCGCCTCGCGCACCTTTTGCCACAGGTCGATCGAGACCGACGGCTTCTTGAGCTTCTCCGAAGCGAGCTTGGCGATCTCGACGTATTTCTGGCCGCGCTCGACGGGATTGGGCATGCGCTCGGTCTCGCGCTGATGCACTGCGATCAGCTTTTCCCAGTCGCGCCGTTTTTCGTAGTTGGTCTTGAGATAGGCAATCGCCGTCGCGTTGCTCGGGTCCAGCTCGAGGACCTTTTCGTACTCCTTGATCGCCTCGGCGACGTTGGAGAACTTCTCCTGGAACAGCCCGGCGATGCGCGACCGCATCTCGACCTGCTCGGCGGGCGCGGTCAGTGTCGCGGCCTTCTTTTGCAATACGCCGATCAGATCCGGCCAACGTTTCATACCCTCGTACTGCTGCGCCAGGGCATCGAGCGCGCGGCTCTCGGTCGCGCGCAGCGCCAAGATCGCGTTGTAGGTGTTGGCCACCATGACGTCGAGCTTGAGCCGCTCTTTGTACAGACCGACCATCTCGTACATGGTCGCGATCTTCTCGTCGACCGTCGCGTCGGGCAGCTTCTCGGCCTCCTCCTTGAGGAGCTCGATGAGGGCGTTCCAGCGCTCCACCTGACGATAAAGTCGGGCGAGCTCTTTGCGCGGGCTACGCAGGCTGGGTTGCGCAGCGATGATCTTGCGCCATGCCTCGATCGCCTTTTCCACCCCTTTTCCGTCGGTGCTCGATTCCAAGGCCTTGGCGGCGGCGATCAGCGTCGCAGTGGCGGCGTCGACCGTTTCGGCGTGCGTCGCGACTGATGCGGTCGCGGCCGGAGCGGCGGATTCAGGAGCGGGGGCCGCGGCGGCCATCGGCGCGGGTGCCATGGAAGGTGAATCCGCGGCCGTTGGTGCAGGAGCCGGAGCGGGCGGTGCGCTGACCGTTGGGGCTGGAGCCGGAGCGGGTGGTGCCTCGGCGGCCGGCGGTGCGGCCTTGGCCTCAGTCTCCTCCGCCTTCTTCAGCGCTTCTCGCTCTTTTTTTGTTTCTTGAGTAGACTTTCGCTTGCGCGGCTCTTTTTCTTTTTTTGCTGGCTCTTCATTCGCCGGCGCCGGCACCGGGCTAGCAGCGGCCGGCTGCGCCGCCTCGGTGGGCGGACGCACGGCGTGTCCATTGCTGCCGGTTTCGGCGCGGAAGGCCTGCAGCTCCTCGCTGTCGGGGAACGCTTTTTCGACCATCGCAAAAAAGTGCCGCGCGCGATCGATGTCT
>JBBQIO010000045.1:0-11408 GCA_038325015.1 Polyangia bacterium | reverse complement strand
GCGACCAGCTCTTCGCGCAGCGTTTCGAGCGCCTCGGTCGAAGCGGCCAGCGCCCCGGTCGAGGGCCGCTTGACCGGCTTGGCCTTGGGTTTCGCTTTGGCGGCTTTTGCGGCTTTGGCCGGTTTGGCGGGGCGACCGCTCGTGGGTCTAACCGCAGTCGATCGCCGGGGCTTCTTGCCAGAGCGCGCTTTGGTCACCATGGGAGGTGCAGGATATCACAGGATTGGATTCTCGTCGTCGACGAGGCGTCGTCCTGCGGACGGCTGCTTTTTCGTCCTGCGGCGGGCTGCTTTTTTGTCCTGCAGCGGGCTGCTTTTTTGTCCTGCGGCGGCTGCTTTTTACCGCGCGTTGGGCGCGGTTTCCGCTTTTGGGTTTCGTCGTCGCGTTCGTGGTGCGGGTCCTGTCACGCGTGGCGCCCTCCCGCCGTCCGGTTCTCGGCCGCAGACGGCCTGCGGTCCTCCGTCGGGCCCCTCCCGCGTGCCACCCGCTCTGAGCGCCGTGGAGAATTCAGCGCGGATTTTGATTTGAAATGAATGACTGAGGCGATTCAAGGTCCGTACCGGTGCGGGCGTGCGGGCGTGCGGGCGAGAGGCGGCTACAGCTTGACGTACTCGTAGTCGAACGCGTGGCCGTCGATGCCGCGCGCCGGGGGCGCGACCCAGCCGGCGATTTTGCCCGGCTCGTACACGGCTTTCATCAGCGAGTCGACGTACGCCGTGTCCGCCGGCGAGGGCAGCCAATCGGCGCGTTTTAGCGCCAGCTCCTCAGGCGTGATGAGGCGCCCCTGCGGATCGAACGACAGTCCGGCGTAGAGCCCCTGCGCCCGGTTGAACCGTCGGTGCGGCAGGGTTAGCCGCTCGCCGGTATGGCCGGCCCGCTCGAGCGAGCGATTCCACTTCTCGACGCCGCGCGCACAATCGTCGCGATATTGGTCGCGCAAAACTTCGTTCATCGCGGTACGCAGCGGCACGTCTTTGCGGTTCAGCGTCGTGCCCGAGGTCGTCGTCTCGGGGACATCGATGGCGTAGGTCTCGTCGAGCGCGCGATGCTCTTCGTACTGATGCTCTTTGTAACGGCCCTTGAGCCCGGCGGCGAAAAAGTCCGCCGCGTTGGATGAAATCTCGCCGCCGAACAGATCCTCGGACACGCTGAACCACAGGTTGATGTACTTCTGCAGCGTCGGCAAATCGACGCCACCTTGCTCCCGCACGTCGCCCGATTTCATCAACTCGGCCGTGCGCTGCACCACGCGATCGACGCCGGTCTCGCCGACGAACATGTGGTGCGCCTCTTCGGTGAGCATGAACTTGGTGGTGCGCGCCAGCGGATCGAAGCCTGACTCGGACAGGGCATAGAGCTGATATTTGCCGTCGCGGTCGGTGAACATGGTGAACAAAAAGAAGTCGAGCCAGTTGCGAATCGGCTCATTGAACGCGCCCAGAATGCGCGGCTTGTCCGCATCGCCGGAGCGCCGTTCGAGCAGCGCCTCGGCCTCCTCGCGGCCGTCTTTGCCGAAGTAGGAGTGGAGCAGATAGACCATCGCCCACAGGTGGCGCCCCTCTTCGACGTTGACCTGAAACAGATTGCGCAGGTCGTACAGCGACGGCGCCGTCCGCCCCAAAAGGCGTTGCTGCTCGACCGAGGCCGGCTCGGTGTCACCCTGCGTGACGATGATTCGGCGCAGCATGTTGCGCATCTCGCCGGGGACCTCGTTCCACACCGGCTGGCCCAGATTGTCGCCGAAGCCGATCTTCTTGTCGGCGGTCGGCTCGGCCAAAAAGATGCCCCAGCGATAGTCCGGCATCTTGACGTAGTCGAAGTGCGCCCAGCCGTCGGTATCGACCGAGGTTGCGGTGCGCAGGTAGACGTCTTTTTCCTGAAAGCCCTCCGGCCCCACGTCCTTCCACCAGTCCAAAAAGCTCGGCAGCCACGCGTGCAGCGCTCGCTGCAGCCGCTTGTCCGAGGAGAGCTGGACGTTGTTCGGAATTTTGTCGTCGTTGACCGTGTCCATCAGGTCCTCCGAAAGTCGAAGCGCGGCCGTTCTGGTTTGCCGTACAACGATAGCGCGCCATCGGGTCCGACGGCATTGGGACGAGTGAAGATCCAGTTCTGCCAGGCCGACAGACGGCCAAAAATTTTGGTCTGCATCGTCTCGGCGCCGACACAGCGGAACGACGCCTCCATGCCGGTGAGCGCGTCGGGGCTCAGCGAAACCCGCTCCTCGACGGCCAGACGCAGCGTGTCGGGAAAATCGATGGCGTCGGCGACAACGGTGCACAGCCCGGCCTCGTCGCTCATCTGGGCATCGAGCGGCCGCAACAGACCCTGCAGCTCCTCTGCACAACCGAGCACTTCCAGACGGGTGCGTCCGTTCCACATCGGCAGCGCATTGGACAGCGCCGAGCCCTGCATACGCACCGGTCGATCCGGGTCGTCCAGCACGTAGCGACGATCCGCGGCCAGGGCGACTTCGAGCAAGCTGCCGACGAAGGCCGACTTCTCGTCGACGACGGCAAACAGGCTGCGCGCCGTGTTGTCGAGACGCTTGAGGACTCGACCCATGTGCAGTAACACTTCACGCACGAACCAGTCGCCGCGGTGCGCTTCGAGCTCGCGATCGACCATGAGCACCTCGTCGGCATCACCCGAGCTGCGCAAGAGAATCACGCCGATCTCCGGGTGATTGAAGCGCAGATGAAGGAGCGCATCGTCGAGCTCACGGAACGCGCGCAGCGGCCACCAAGCCGTGCCTAGCGCAGCGATGGCGGCGTGCCCCGACGCGACACAGGTCGGATTGGGCGCCGCGATGGTCAACGTTGCGACGCGGCGAACATCATCGAGCTCGACGGCGACATGGCGATAGCGCAGCGTCTTGGCGGTGACCTCGGGTTCGAGCGGCTCCAGAATCACGCCCTTTTTGCCCGCCGCCTCGGGGTGCGCCACCTGGCTTTCGGCGACCAGCTTGTGGGCGCGTGCAGTGACCGCGGCGTCGAGCTTGGAGCGCGGCACCGCGGCGTCGACCAGCCCCCACTCGACCGCGCGCTTGCCTTTCAGACCTTCGGCCAGCGTCGCGAAGACATCGGCGCGATCGCGCCGGACTTTGCGCTTGTCGACCAGTCGGGTCAGTCCACCGGTTCCCGGCAGCACTGCCAAGAGCGGCACCTCGGGCAGGCTGACCGTCGACGACCCATCGTCACACAACATGATCTCGTCGCACGCCAGCGCCAATTCGTAGCCACCGCCGGCGGTCGGTCCACTGCACGCGGCGAGATATTTTTGCCCCGAGCGCTGGCTCGCCTCTTCGAGGTAGAGCCGTGTCTCGTTGGTGAACTTGCAGAAGTTCACCTTGAACGGGTGCGATGACATGGCCAGCATATGGATGTTGGCGCCGGCGCAAAAGATGCGATCTTTGGCCGAGCCGATGACCACGGCGCGCACCTCGGGGTGGGTGAAGCGCAGTCGCTGCACCGCGTCCGCCAGCTCGATGTCGACGGACAGATCGTATGAGTTGAGCTTCATCGCGTAGCCGGGCCGCAGTGGACGGGTCTCGTCGACGTCAAGCAAGAGGCGGGCGACGCCATCGCCCGATTCGGCCGACGGCAGCTGCAGCTTCCAGTGGCAATACCGGCTCGGATGGGTCTCGAACGTCACCCGCGACTCGCTCGGCGATTCGGTGTGGGCCATGCGATTTCACTACCGCGGTAAACAGGCCGACGCAACGTGGACTGGACAGATCCGGCTGGGTCGGATAATGAGCGGCGATAATGTCCGCCACCGAATCGATCTTGCAGGCCGTGCTCGCCAAGGCGACGACGGGCACGGTGGTCGTCTTCGACCTCGATTCCACTCTGCTCGACAACCGCCCACGTCAGGCCCAGATCCTGCGTGAGTTCGGTGTCGCCAAAGGGGTAGCTCAGCTGGCCGCGTCGCGCGCTGAGGACTGGACGAGCTGGAGCATCGGAGCCGCGATGGTCAACGCGGGCGTCCCCGCCGCCGAGGCGCACGCACTGCGCGACGAGGCCAAAGATTTTTGGCGCGATCGCTTCTTCACCAGCGAGTACTGCGAGCTCGACGATGTCGTACCCGGCGCGCCCGATTATGTCCGGGCGATCGCCGCCGGCGGTGCTGTGGTGGCGTACTGCACAGGCCGCCACGAGGCGATGCGCCCAGGGACCGAGCACAATCTTTTGCGCCACGGCTTTCCGCTCGCGCCGCACTACCGGGCCCAGCTGGTGATGAAGCCGACCTTCGAGATCAGCGACGATGGATGGAAGGAGTCGGCCTACTCGCGGCTGAGCGCGCTGGGCATGGTGATTGCGGCGTTCGACAACGAGCCGACGCACATCAACGGCTACCGCCGCGCCTTCCCCGACGCTGTCATCGTCCATCTGTTGACCGATGACAGCGGGCGCGGCGTCAAGCTCATCGCCGGCATCGTCTCGGTGACCAACTTCCGGTGAGTGCAACCGCCCAAATGGGCGCCCTCGAATTCGATCAAATCGATGTGAAATCTACAGCGGCTCCGGAGCAACCAGCGGCGCCACGGGCGAGGGCCCTGGGCCGTCCCGCTCTTCGTGGTCGACCGGCTCATGGTGTCGCCCTGGCTGGATCGAGTTGACCATCGGCGGCCCGGGCACAGCCGGCGACCCAGCGGCGCCCGGCGGCGGCACCAGCGCGGCGGGCGGCGGAACGATCGGCGCGGCTGCCGGTGCAGCTGCCGCTGGCTCGGGCGCCACGATCGGCGGCGGCGCGGCCTCGGCGGGATGCGCTTCGACGATCGCGACTGGCGGCGGCGGCGCCGCAATCGCAGCACGCTGCCGATCGGCAGGTACGTGCGGCTCCAGGCCCGGCCCCGTCGTGCTCGGCACCAGGGCTGGCGCGCCCAGCGATCCGGCCAGTTGAAAGCCGAACCAGCCGTCGCTGCGCCTGGCCGTGCCGGCGAGCGCGTTGGTCAGAAGCTCGATCGTCGACTCGCGCTTGACCAGCGCGTCCGAAACTTTGAAGCGCAGATAGCCGCGCAGCTGCGATAGCACCCACGGGTCGCGCAGCTCGACCGTGCCCTCGACCGCCGCGTCGGCGTCCGCCGAATGAAGCCGCCAGTCGGTGAGCTGCGCTTTGCCGCCCAAAAGCGTGATCTTGCCGTCGACCTGACCGATGCGAATGCGCGGGAAGGTCAGACCCTGGCTCAGCATCGGATCGCTGGGAATGACCAGCTTGGCCTTGCCGTCACCAACGACACCATCACTGATCGACACCTCGATACTGCCTTTGGCATCTGCCAAAAGGCCGCGCGGCAGCTCCAGCTGTGCCGAGCCCGAAAGCGTTCCGACGGTGGGCAGCTGGACCGCCGAGCCGGCCAGCGGGAGTAGGTCGGCGAGCGCCAGCTTGACGACACGCACGTCTATCTTCATCAGCTTGGGATCGAACCCGAGCGTGCCCTTCACCGTGCCGCCGAAGGCATCGCCGTGAAACGAATAGCTCGGATGCCCGGTGATGAGGCCCCACAACCCGAAGTGAACGACCACTCTGTCGATGACCACGCGGCTCGGCTTTTCGTTGGCATTGAACGGACGCGAACGGAGGACGACGTCTTTGAGTTCGAGGCCCGGCCCGCTGAACAGGGTCACGCCAACCTCGCCGATGGCAGTGTCCATGCCCAGCGCAAGCGCCTGGCCGGACATCGGCTCGCCCGACATGCTGGTCTCGAGCGCATCCTTGATGCGTTCACGCGACAGGCTGCTATACAGCGTCAGCACGGCGATAAGCAGCGCGGCCGCGCCATAACCGGCTATCTCCAGCGGTCTGCGCCAGCGCTGCGGCACGGTAAAGGGCAACATCATTGCTTGTCTCCCTTTTTACCATTTAATTTGTTTTTTTCTGAATTTCGCTCGTAGGTCGAAACCGTCATTTCGACGTCGAGCTCCTCGCGTTTGTCGTCACGGGTACGCACGTTGAGCGCGGTGACCGCGACCAGATTTGGTCCGTTTTCGATGCGTTTCAAAAAGTCGGCCAGCGCCGGCAACGTCACCTGCTTGAGCCGCAGATCGATGGCCCTTTCCATGTACTGCTTGCCCGCGGGCGTGAGCGGTCGCTCGTTCTGCTCGGGGATGGTCACGCCCGACTCCTTGGCCGCGGCCTCTAGATAGCCGCCGAGTTGCAGCGGCTGCTGCGGTAGTCGAGTTTCGAGCTGCCGCGCCTTGGCCTTGGCCTTCAAGTACGACTCGCGGTGAATGTCGATGTCGCGGAGCGCCTCGCGCATCTGCGAGTTGCGCTCCTGAAAGGTGGACAATCCGTCGGTGATGAGAAACCCCACCACCAACGTGGTCAGCAAAATTGCCGTGCCTGCCAGCGCCGTGAGCATCGTGCGCTCCCGCTGCGAGAGGCGATCCCACCAATCGGTCACGCGCGTCAGACGGTCGCTAAATGCGCTCATAGACAGGGTGCCTCGATGTCGAGCGTGAACGCCTTGACCTCGGCCGGCTTGGTGTCGTCGGGCTTTTCGCCGGGCGCGGGGGGCGGCGCGGCCTGACCCGCCACCGTCGAGATCTTTCCTTTGACCACCTTGGAGAAGCATTCGATCTTCTCCAGCGATCCGGCCAAGTCGTCGACCTGCTGCGCGCTGTCCACCGTGCCCTTGATGAATACCTTCTTGGGCTTGATGTCGATCTCCTGCACGTCGAGTTTAATCTTGTCTCCGAGCGGCACGTGACGCGAGATCTCGTCGAGGACGTCGTAGGCGGTGAGCTGTGGCATCGGCGGCGGTGCGCCGTGCGGGCCCGCCAATAGCTCCTCGGAAACCGCTTTACCGTCGAGCCGCGGCTCGCCGAACAACGCAGTCGTCTCGACGCGCAGCCGCGCCTCCAGCGCCTCGGAATCTTTGCGCAGCCCACGCAGCGACGCGGCGGCATTGACCGCAGCGAACGCCAAAATGGTCAACACCGCGGCCACCAGGTAGCCGGCCTTGCTGCGCGCGTAGGAGAAATCGGCGCGAAACGACAGCTCACCGCGTCGGAGATTGATCTGCGGCGCCGGGCGCGCGAGGGCCAATGCCAGCCCCAGCGCGTGCGCGTGCAGCCGGTCCGGTGGAGCTACCGACACGCGCGGCGCCGCAGGGGCAACGCCAGGCCGCTTTCTCAAGAAGCGCGCGAGTGCTCCGCGCGGTGCGGCTCCATCGAGCGGCTCCGGTTCGAGCTCACCGGGATTGATCCCCAAGCGAACGGTCGGCAGATCGAGCTCCAGCGCGAGATGCTCGACGATACCGTTGAGCTTCGCACCACCTCCGGTGAGCAGCACCTCTTCGACGAGTGGATGTCCGGCCGCGCGAATCGCTGCCAGCGTCTGGCGCAGCTCGCGCACCAGCGGTCGCACCGCCTCTTTGACGCACGCATCGACCCGCGTGTGCTCCGGCGAATCGGCGACTTTTCCCGGCGCCAAAATGAACGCCTGCCGGTGCTTGGCGACCTCGGCCTCTTCGGGCTGCATGCGAAACGTGTCCTCTAGCGCCAGAGTGACATCCTGCCCGCCGCGCCCGATGGTTCGCGCAAACAGAACGCGCCCTTCGTCGACACAGCAGGCGATGGTCTGCGTATGACCGATGTCGACGATGAGGTGCGGAACCCCGGCCAGCTCGCCCCAGGCATGCGGAGCCAGCGCCGCCGGAGCCAGCGCCGCCGATCCGATCAGCCGCGGCTCGCACCCCACACGCGTCAGCCCCTCGACCCGTTCAACGACCGACGAGCGCGTCGCAGCCACAGCCAGCACCTGCGTGGACTCGGCGTGCGCCGCGGACACGATGCTGTCGAACACCAGAAGGTCGAGCTCTTCGAGGATCTGCGATTCGAGCTCGTAGCCGAGCACCTGTTCGATCTTCTTGGGATCGGTCAAGGGCACGGTGATGAGCCGCAAGATCTCCTGCCCGCCCATCGACGCCGCGAACATGTCGGCGCGCAGCCCGAGCTCGTCGATCATCACCTTGAGGGTGCGCACCGCGCGCTCGACGTGGCTCTCGGGTACGTCCGCGCTATCGGCGAAGCCGGGAATCGGCGGTGGCAGCGCCGGCATGAGGCGGCGCTCGTGCAGGCCGACCAGCTCGACCTGACGAAAACCGACCATCAAGTCGGCGACCTTGACGCTGAACGTCCCGAGATCGATTCCTAAAATTCGATGCGCCATCGTCCCATCATTCCTGTCGCCAATAGACCCACGTGCCCTGGCGATCATTGACGTCGCCCGAGGTCGTGTTCTGGTTGAAGTGCGCCGAATCCCAGATCGCGCGAATGTGAATGTCGATCTTCTTGTTCGCGGTGCGCTGGATCGTGCCCGTCGAGTCGAGCCGATAGATGCGTCGCGGCCCGGTGGTCAGCACCGCTTTGACCTTGACTGGGTCCAGAGGAACGCCGGCGATCTGCGACGAGCCTGAAGAAGGTGGTGGTGGATTCGTCGAGCCGGTTCCTGCACTCAGGCTCTTGAGCGCGGCGGCCGGATCGCTGATCAGCGAGATGAACTGATCGACGCTGCTGAAGCCGCCGGTAAATTGCGCCAGGCTCATGATCTGCTGCGCCAGCTGCGCCAAAAGCACGTCATCGAGCAGCGCCGAATCGGTCTTGTGCTCGTCTTTGACCGTCGCGCGAATGATCGCCGCGACCAGCGGCCAATTTTCCGGGCGCACTGCCGAGATATTGATCTTGCAGCCGCCATACGCGGTGAGCAGCTCGCCGAACGAGCCCCACCAGCCGTCGCCGACGCCGCGCACCAGGTTCACCTCTTCGACGGTGTCGTAGAACATATTGTGCGCGCGGTAGGGATCGCGGCCGGTGTCGTAGCGATAGTCCTCCGAGCCGGTCGACGACGAGCCAGCCTGGCCGTTGGTGATCAAGGGCGCAAAACGCGTCTCGTCGACGTCGGCCCAATCAATGACGGCGCGGGTGACGTCGTCGCGGGTGTAGTACTGACCGTCGGCGTCCGACTGCTCGAACAGCTTGTTGTAGCGCGGTGGAAACATCAGCGCGCTCAAGATGCCGTAGAGCTGCTGCTGATGCGTGACGTCGTTGAAGCCGCCACCGCAGTTGATGTTGAGGCGGCCGTCATCCGACCTCATCTGCACGTCGAACGTGGCGTTCTTGCCTACGCCAAGCCCCTTGACCTGCGACGCGTCGATGCCCAAAAACGCGCCCAGCCCGGCGCGCTCCTCGGTCGAGCCGGCGAACGCGCCCACCAGGAGCGGGGCGAAGTCACCAATCTGGATGTCGCCGAGATATTGCACGTTGCGGTCGATCACCGACTGCTGAACCTTGATCAGCAGTCGCGCGAGCTGGATTCCCGAGCGCGCCAAATATTCAGCGCGCAGCTCGTCGCGCCCGTTGGACGCGGCCTCCAGATCGACGCGCGTGCTGTAGGCGAAGTCGCCGGCAACGGCCCCCAGGATGGTGATGGCCACGGTGACGATGATCAGCGCAATGCCGGCGTCGCGCCGCACCGGCCGACCCAGCGCGCTCTTGACGCGTGCTCGCAACGTAGCTGTCTTCGTCTCGTGTGACATCAGTGTAGTGGCGCCGGCGACGCCGGTGGAGGGGCAAACGGAATGTCGTTGGCCTTCAAGTTGAGCGGCTCCTGCATCGCCACCCGCACTTCGGTGACGAACGGCACGTCTTGGCCGCGCTCGTCGCGCACCGTCAGCGTGATCTTGACGCGGCTGGGCAGCCGGTCGGGTTGGCCGTCGGCGGTATTGGTCACCCAGTCGTCGCGCCAGATCTTGTCGCGTGCATCCCAGTAGTCGAAGCGCAGCTTGATGATGTCGTCGCACAAGATGTCGGCCTCGCCGGGCGCCTCTTCGAACTTGTAGTTGGACACGCGACGCGTCTCCCGGCGAATCAAGTTGGTCTTGCGGCTCTCTTCGCGGTCGCGCGCGCTGTAGTACGCCACCTGCGCGGTGTCGCACTCGTTGGCGTCTTGATAGAGGCGCTGATGGCCGAGGTACGAAAAGCGCAGCTCATCGAGCTCGGCATGCCGCTTGCCCACGAAGAAGGTGCGCCGCTCGGGCTGCGTCGTGTCTTCGTTCTGCGAGACGTAGGCCATCGAGATCTCGCGCGCCATTCGTTCGAGTCCGATGCGCACGGTGCGGTAGCGGCCGGCCTGCGCCTCGACGGTGCTCTTGGCGCGAAAAGTATCGCGAAACGAACCCAGCACCAGCGTCGTCACCATGGCCAAGATGCCGACCGCGACCATGGTCTCGATCAGCGTGAAGCCGCGCGCGGACTGTGAATGCGCAAGACGCATCAGTGGGATCCCGTGGTGCCGCCGGTCGTGCCGCCGCCGGTCGTGCCGGCGCCGGTGGGAATCGCCAGCTGAATCGCCTGGTCGACCTTGCGCACGTCGGTGAAGTAGGCGACCAGCTCCATCGATTTGGGCCGATTAGTCTCCTTCCACAGCACGCGCACAGTGATGCGGCGAATGCCCTGTTCGAGCACGTCCTTGATCAGGCCGAACTGCTGCGCCATCGAGGCCATGCCGGCGGTGATCGGATTGTCGCCGGAGGTCGTGCCGCCCGAGCCACCGCCGAGGCCGGGAATGTTGCCCAACAGGCCGCCACCGCCGCCACTCGACCCGCCGGTGCCATTGGTACCCTGGCTGGCCTGGATCTTGGCGGTCAGCGCCGTCTGCACCTGCTCGGCCGACGGCAGCTCCACCTTGTCGACGATGATCTTGCACGTGTAGCGCCGGAAGCCCTGCTCTTCGAAGGTGCAGTCGACCTCTTTGTCGAACTCGCTGAAGCCTTTGTCGTAGAGCGTGTCCTCGAACTCGACCATCTTTTCGCGCGCCAAGAAGGTCGCGGTGGCGGTCAGCTTGGCGTGGTTCTCGGCGGCGATGTTGCGCGACAGGCCGACCACGAGCCAGGTGAGCGCGCTCGCCAAGATGGCCATGGCGATCATGACTTCGAGTAGCGTAAACCCGCGCTGTGCATTTACACTGCGCTTCATCGCGGCACGATGGGCTGACCGTCCTCACCGACGGTGTCTAGGTTGGGCGGGACGGGGAGGCGGCCGTTCTTGACCTCGACGCGACCGGTGAGGGGATGGACGATGAGGGTATAAAAATCGTCGCCGTCCGACAGGTGAATCAGGGCCCGCTCGGTGTGGCCGTCCGGGAAAAAATAGAGATAGGCGCGCCCCGACGTGTAGGGCTCGCGCTGACGCGGCGTGTACAGATCGAACAGCTTGGCGCGCTTGAGCTTGACCTGTGGCAGCGTCGAGTCTTTGAACGTCTGGAACTTGGCCCGGCGCGGCAAAGGCGGCGGCTCGAGCGCCTGCGCGGCCTGCCCGTGCGTCGCGAACTCCTCTTTGGCCCGCGCCTCGTCCGCGTCCTTTTTTTTCTCGGCGGCCAGCCAGTCGAAGGCCTGTCCGCGACCGGTC
>JBBQIO010000044.1:0-11442 GCA_038325015.1 Polyangia bacterium | reverse complement strand
GACCAGCGTAAAGAACGATTGACGGTCGACGATCGGGGTCTTGCTGCCGCTGACGAATCCCTGCACGTCGACCTGAATTTCCGTGGCGCTACCGTCTGGCGAGTACAGCCCAAACGAGCCGGGCAGGTCGCTGAGCCCCAGCGCGGCGTCGCCCAACATCCACGATTGCGTCACCACCGGCACACCGTTGCGCGTGGCCGTCAGCTGCACCGTATCGATCTGTCCGGGGGCCCGCAGATCCGTGGCCACACCGAGGATGACCTCGGTTCGGCCGCCGCACCCGGCCCAACTCAATGACAGCAGCAATGCCAGCCCAACGAGTGGAGGACACCGACCCATGCGCATATTGTACACGCGCTGGTTATCGCACGCCGAGCGCGCCATCGTGCCGTCCCCGGAAGAGCGGCTCGCCGTAGTAACCTGCCGACGCCATGAACCGAACCCTCTTGGTGGCCAACCCGACGGCGAGAAGCGGCAAGAACGCGGCGCGCATCGACGAGGCCCGCGCGCTCCTCGATCAGCACGGCGTGACTCACGAATTCCTCGCTACCGCGCCGGCCGGCGCCACGGTCTCGCTGGTGCGAAAGGCGCTCGACGACGGCGCTTTTCATACCGCGATCTACATGGGCGGCGACGGCACATTTGCCGAGGTCGCCAAAGGCATCATCACCTCCTGCCGCTCCAACGAGGTTCGCCTGGCCATGCTGCCGACGGGGACGGCCAACGATCAAGGCAAGAGCTTTGACCTTTCGGCGGACGAAGACGCGCTCGCGCACAACGTCGCAATCATCGCGGCCGGCGGACAGGCGCGGCTCGACGTCGGCCGGCTGCGGGCGATGGACGAGCACGGCGCTACCGTCAAAGAGGATCTGTTCTTCGACAGTGCCGGCTGGGGGATCAGTCCGCGCGTGCTGCAGCTGCGCAACGAAGATCGCCAGACCATCGCCGGGATTCCGGTCGTGCGCGAGGTCTATCGCGATCAGCTGGTCTATGCCGGTGCGCTCCTGCGGACCTTTTTGGAGTCGTATCTCGAAGACGACAAGTTCGATGTCCGTGGTGAGGCGGATGGTCAGCCATTCGAATGGAAAAACCTGAGCGACCTGATCGTCAAGGGCACGCGCATCTACGGCGGGATGTGGATCTTCGATCGCGCGTCGCGACCCGACGACGGATTGTTCGAGGTGCTGCCCTTCGCCGGCAAGCGCGATTGGATCTCCAAGGCGCTGCTCCACCTCAAGGGAAATCCGCTCACCGAAGAGGGGCTCAGCCAGATCGGCGTCAGCCACAGCAAGGGCACGCGCGCCGGCCACATTTCACTCGAGCTGCACCCGCACAGCGATGGTCTCCCGCTGGTCGGGCAGATTGACGGCGAGGAGTTCGTCGCCACGCCGCGTGTCGATATCGAGGTCTTGCCGCGCGCATTGCGCATCATCGTTCCGGCGGCACACGCCACCGAGTAGCCTGACCACACGCTTGTGAATTGTGCCCACACATGAAAACCGCATTTTCGCTCGCGCTGGTGTGCGCTCTGACGGCCTGTAAGGCCACATCGTCCGGCTGGCACGACCTGGCCTTCGTTGCCGACGCGGCGCCACACGATCTGGCTCTCGCGCGTCGTCCCTTCCCAACATTGACTCCTCACAGCGCGGCGGTCTTGAAGCCGATGCAGCTGGTGACAGTGGTGGCCAAGAACGACGCGCTGGCGAGCGAGCTTTTGACGTTCAGCGATCATCTGGTGGTCAGCGATTGGTGGAAGGCCGCCGCTGTGCCGTTTGGCGTCGGTCCGGCCACCAGCGTGCACGCGACCGGCCGGCAATCACCACCGACCTGACGCAATCAGATGGTCGCCTATCTGCGCAGCGTGATCTCCGCAGGCGCCCCATCGCCGAGCGGCACGACTTGCTACCTCCTGTATCTGCCCGACGGCGTGCACAATAGCGGGCCTGTGCCCTTCGACGCGTATCACGCGCCGTTTCCGTCGAGCGCGGCTACGCTGGGCGACGGCTGGGCGGTGGTGTCACGCTCGACTCCGTACGGCGGCGGCGAAACCCAGCTCCAGGAGCTGACTCGCGCGGCCAGCCACGAAGTGTTGGAGGCGGCCACCGACCCGACGTGGAATAGCTGGTCGCTCGATGCGGTACCGGCGACTCCGTGGATGGGATCGATTTGGCGGAGCTTCCAGGATCCAGGTCCAATCGAGTCCGCCGATTTATGCGAGGGCGCTCGGCGGATCGAAGCCAACGGCGACGAATATCAACACTTCTTTTCCAATGCCGCGGCGGCGGCCAACGGGGATCCGTGCGTTCCTCCGGCGTCGACCTCGGCCGAACCCTACTTCAATGTGACGACCGCTGCCGATTGGTATTCGGCCACCGCCGGGCAGCGTATCGACGTTCCTTTTACCGGCTGATCGACAGCGATGACGAGCGACTGGCTGACGGTCGCGCTGGTGGTTCGCGCCACCGGCGGGCTCGCGTCGTTAGCGGGAACGCTCCTGCCGATCACGAGCGCGCTCGGTCAGGAGATGTCGCCCTGTCGCGGACAGGGATTAAACGATGGTCGGAGCGCATCGGTTGCGGTGAACCCGCCGGCGGCGGCGGCCTCCGGCGATCTCGCGGTGATTCAGATTCAGAGCTTTCGCGTCGATCCGACGAGCTGCTATCCAGCGCCCTTCGGCGATCAGTTTCATTTCTGGCTGGTCGGCGTGCACGTGCAGTGACTTACTTCTTCTTGGGCTGCAGCGATCGGACGTGGTCGAACGACCAGCCCTGCTCGCCGGATTGCTCGATGAAGCCCTGCTTGACGGGGCTTTCGATCATGCCGCGCATCCGTCGCAGGTCGTGGTTCCAAAAGTATCCGCGGCCGGTCTCGGTCAGGAGGCCCTGGGGAGTGGGGCGCGGCGCCGCGGCCAGCGCGAAATGGCCGGTGGCGTCGAGTGTGAGCTGAAAGATCGACTGCGCCCGGTCGAACATCAGACGCGCCGACAGCTTGCCGCTTCTTGGTGACCGCCAGCTTGGCCGGACGCGGCCCATACTTGCCGTCCCATAGCCCGACAGCGTCGTCTTGTCGGCCGACAGCGTAAACGCTCGTGCAGAAGCAACACAGCGCCGCATCCGGCGCAGTTATCAAGGTCTCCGGCGGCGTCGCATACGGCACACAGCATCGCGCGGAAGCTATCGTATTGTGTTAGGGCTTCACGCGCCCGCGGCGCCTGTAGTAGCCGACGCCCAGCCGGCGCTTGAGATTTTAGTAGTGGCGTTCCAAGACGTACCAGCCGAAGGCGCGGAGCATGACCTTGGACATGGTGTCGGGTAAAAGGGGCTCGGCCATGCGCCACGCCTCTTCGACGAGCTGACCGGCCTGGTCGGCACACGCTTGAATCGCTCCCGAGATCTCCAGCTGCTCGACCACGCCGGACACCACCACCAGGTCGCGCGGCTTGGACTTCAACGTCGTCGCCAGCCGGAGCGATTCGGCGCGCGGCAGCCGCGCGATCGCTTTGGCCACGGGCAAGGTCACGACGCCGTTGGTCACGTCCTCACCCCGCGATTTCAAGTCGCCCTTGAAGCCGCGCAGATTGAGCACGTCGTCGACGATCTGAAAAGCCAGCCCGAGCTGCTCGAAGAAGTTTCCCACCGCCTCGACCTGCGCATCGGAGCCACCGCCGGCAACCGCGCCCATGCGCGCCAAACAGCCGGCAGGTACGCCCGCTTTGAGGCGATGCACGTTGAGCACGCGCCGCTCGAGCGCCGCGGAATCACCGCTCTGGACGGCCTCGTCGAGCGCGGGGTGCAGCCCATCGAGATCGATCGCCTGACCGGCGTGACCGGCGCGCATCGCCTCGAAGTACAGATCGTAAAGCGCGAGCTTCTGTCTGGCAGAGACCTCGTCGGTGACCAGCAGCTTCTGCGTGATGAAGTAGGCGGCGGTGCCGGCGTTGATGGCCAGCGGCTCGCCATGCGCGATGTGCGCCGCCGGGCCGCCGCGTCGGACGGTCGATCGATCCTGGATGTCGTCGATGATCAGCGAGCCGACATGGAGCAGCTCGGGCATGGCCAACCATTGGATGAACTTGCGCGAATCGCCCCCGACGACGTCGCAGCACGCCAGCGCGGCGTACGACCGCCACGACTTGCCGCCGCGATCGGTGATTTCCCGGATCGGCTGGATCAGCGCCCGGCCGAGCTGCCGCAGATCCATCCCGTCGAGGTAGTGACCACGCGCGGCGCACGCCACCAGCTCGCGCGCCTGCTCCAGCGTCGGCTCGAGCGGCAGCACCTCGGCCACCGATTTGCGGACCGCCTGGCCGACGGCGGCAAAAAACTCGTCGAGGTCCTTGACCGACTCGAAGCCCGAGCGCTCGACATAGCCGAGACCAGCGACGGCGCGCCCGGCGAACTGCCCGTGGGCGCCGATGCGCCCTTCCCAGAACGCCGGCTTCGAGATGACGGTGATGAACTCTTGATCTTCGAACGCCGCCTGCAGCGTCAGCTCCAGCTTTGCGGACGGAATCGAGAGCTGCCACGCCGTCGGATAGTCGTAAAACGTCCGCACCGAGCGCCAACTGCCGGCCGGTTTGAGCGTCGCGTCGTGATAGGTCGTCTGCTTGCCGTCAGCGTCGCTGATGACCGCCAGGTTGCGCAGCTCTTTGCCATCGTTCAGCCGGTGCAGCGAATAGGCCGTCACGTCGATGCCGTCGCCGAGCTGAATCGCCGCCCAATTCCACGCCATGTCGACGCGCTCGTTTTGCGCCGTCGGCGGCTCTTGCCCGTCGGCGTAGATGCCGCCGAATTCGTGATCGTACCAGCCGTCGCCGCTGGCCAAAAGCTTCTGCCCGTTGACGGTGACCGACCCCTCGACCCGGCAGCGCGGGACGAAGTAGTAGAACATGTCCTCGCCTTCGAGCCCGCGCACCACGCCGTCTTCGCCGTGACGATGCGGTTTTTTCAGCGCCGTGAACGTCAGCGAGCAGCCGCCGCGCTCGCTCGACAGGTCGAGCTGATAGCTGCCATCGCCGCGCTTTTCGAAGCGCGCGCCGCCGAAGTCGAGCTCCAGGCGATCCATCGCGACGAACACCTCGCCGTCGAACATCTTGTCCGGCGCCGGAATGCGTCCGTCGTCGAGCAGCTCTTTGATGGCGCGGTTCAGGCGCGGGTCGCGCGAGCCCAGGCCTTTTTTGATGCGCTCAAGGCCGAGCTCGGGTGCGCTTTTGTCGACCCGCGATTCGGCATGGTAGCGCTTGGCGTCGACATCGCTGATGGCCCACGTGACGCTGTGAGCGTATTGAGGTGCCTTGGTCTGTTCGTCGCGCCCTTTGATGATGCGAAAAAACGCCGCGAACAACGAGATCGTTCGGTGGTCTGGCGTCTGCAGATGGGTGTTGAGATACCACCACTCGCGTGCCGACGAACGATGTGGCGGGTCGTGCAACCCGAGGTTGATCGGACCGGCGGCTGGCCAATCCTGCGGGTACTTGCTGCTCATACATGGTGTGTATCCCAACTACTCGTAGCTAGGCCACTGGGGATGTATACCGCAACCGACTGTGCGCATCTCCGTAAATACTTAGAATTGCAGATGGTAGACTGTGGATAGCCGAGGCAAAAGAGGACTCGGTGCACGAGACGGGCACGAACGATAGTATTGTGGCGCCTGTCCGCTCTACATGGGCGCCTTCGGAGGAATGATCGTGAGCACTCGTCCGCATGACGTTCTCGTCTTTGGCGCCACCGGCTTTACCGGCCGGCAGGCGGCACAGTATCTCGATCGGCACGCGCCGGCCGGGCTCAAGTTGGCGCTCGCCGGTCGCAACCGAGCCAAGCTCGCCGAGGTCGCCGGATCGTTGACCCGCAGTGACGTGGCCATCGTCATCGCCGACGCTTCGCAACCCGAGACCGTGCACGCCATGTGCGCCAGCACCCGCGTGGTGGCCACGACTGCGGGCCCATTTTCACTCTACGGAACGCCGGTCATCGAGGGGTGCATTCAACACAAGACCCACTACTGCGACATCACCGGCGAGACGCCGTGGGTGCGCGATATGATCGATCGGTTCGATGCCCAGGCCCGCGCCGACGGCACGCGCCTGGTGCCGTTCTCCGGATACGACTCCTGTCCCTCCGATCTAGGCGCATTTTTGATCGCCAAAGAGCTGCGCGCGCGCGGCGAGGACACCGTTCGCGTCGACGGTTTTCACACCGGCAAAGGCGGCGTCAACGGCGGCACTCTGGCGACGATGCTGACCTTGGCCGCGCAAGGTCGCATGGGCGATGCGGCCCAGCCCTTCTTACTCAATCCCGGCGGTGCGCCATCGGCCCAAGTGGCGCTGGCCTCGCAGAACCCGACGAGGGTCATGTTTCACGCGCGCGCGCGCCGCTATACCGCGCCGTTTTTCATGGGCGAGATCAATACTCGGGTGGTGCGGCGGAGCGCGGGGCTGCTGGCGGAAAAGGGGGCTGGATATGGTCCCGACTTTGTCTATCAGGAATATTTCGATACGAAAAATTGGCTGGTTGCCCACCTGATCGCGGGCGCGTTGGCACTGGCCACGCGGGCCGCGCAGCAGGCTGCAATGCGCTCGATCATGGCGCGACTCGGCCCCCAGCCGGGAGCCGGGCCCAGTGAGCACACGATGGACAACGGCTTCGCCCGAAGTCGCTTCTACGGCACGGGCAGCGCCGGAACCCTGGTCGATGCCGAGGTGTCCGGCCCCGGCGATCCCGGCAATCGCATCACTATTCAATTCTTGTGCGAATCGGCGTTGGCGCTGGCGCTGGATGAGGCGAGGTTACCCAAGGGCGGCGGATTTCTCACGCCGGCCACTGCGTTTGGCGACGTGCTGATCGATCGGGCCCGAGCACGAGGACTGAGACTGGACATCACAACAGGCTAATGTCGGTTTAAAACCGCGCCTTGATATCGTAATAAAGATTCAAAAGTCGCCACAGCGGAATCCGTCCTTTGCCACTCGGCTTCATAAAGCGGATCTTGGACTCGATCGGAACGAACGCCTGGTCGGCGTGATATTTGCGCCGCAGCGCCTCATGCGCTTGGAAATCGTAGACCGCGCGCAGCTCGGCCGCCGAGAGATAGCAAACCCCCCACAGCGACGGCACATCGACGAAGCTCTGCAGCGCGCGCATCGCTTCAAAGCTGCGGTAGCCGCGCACGGTCGGCTCACCATAGATACCGATGTCGACGATCATCTCGTCTTTTCCCCGCACCCGCGCCGAGGCGGCAAACGGAAGATCGAGCGCGCCTCGGCCGGCCGGACAGTTCCACAGCGGATGCACGCCGAGATGCTCTTGCACCCATTCGATCCCCTCTTCGAGCCGTGACAGCCGCATGCCCATGTCTTGATTGACCAGGCAGCGCTCGACGATCTCGATCGGCAGGTTGCCGCGAAATCCATTGGCGCTGACCTGCTGTTTGGCTTTGACGTCGAGGAGCCGCCGCCCCCAGCGCGTATGGCTGAAGATCGGCAGATCGGCGACGATCCCCGCCAGCCACAGCAGACTGCGCTCGTGGCGGAACATGTACTGGTAGCTGGGAACGAGGTCTTCTTCGTCGCCGCGGGCCAAGATGGCGGCATGTTGGTAGTACCAGCGATTACCGGGTTTGGTAGCTTCGAATACGTCCAGTGATGCAATCGACTCGGAGTAGTCGCTGGTCACCAGAACATGCGAATCCCGGGACAAAATGAATCCTTCGACGAATTCATGCTCGGCTAGCGCGGCGGTGAACGCGCGGACGTACTCCGATCGTTGCCGAAACTGGCGGTAGCGCGATCGAACGAAGGGCTTGGCCTGTTGCAGCTGCAGGGTCGCTCGGGTGACCACGCCGAGCGTGCCGTACGAGCCGGGCAAATTGCTCAAGAGGTCGAAGTGCTGCGTCCGGTCGGCTTGGACGACGTCGCCATTGCCGAGCACGACCTCTAGCCCGAGCAAGCTGGCCGGGAACACGCCATGGCGGTGCGAGCTGGTCTCGATTCCCAAACCATTGACCAAGCCAGCGACGGTAAATGTCTCGAACTCCGGAACCACCTTGGGCATCAAGCCAAGGGCGAATGTCTCGGCGCAGAGCTGGCCGAGCGTGACCTGACCTTCGACGGTCGCGGTGGCAGCCTCACGATCGATCGACAGGATGTGGTCGAGCTCGTCGACCATCACCGGGTGGCACCCCTCTTTGTAGGTCAGATCGTGCGGCGTGTGCCCGGGGTGCGCCTTGGCGATGGTGAGCCGCCGGTCGGCGGGGCGCGCGCGGATTTGTTCGCTGACCCGACGCACTCGTTGGTCGTGCATGGGCGCATCGAACCTGCCCGGGCCGCAACTGTCAATCAGCGGGTCATAGCCAGACGGTGACGGCGCAGCATCCCGTCGAGATCGCACGCGTGATCACGTGCGTCACGCACCCGGGCTCATAAAAAACGTCACAGCGGATGGTGAAAAAGATAGCGCGCCAGATAGTAGAGCCCGACCAGCGAGCAGGCGCCGGCGAGGGACGCCATGATGAGGATGCCCCAGCGACCGCCCGAAGAAGTGGGCGAGATCTTTTCATTGTCCATGGACAATGAGTCTACCCTTCGGAGCGCGATCGTAGTCAACACAATGGAGAGATGCATGGAACCCAAGCCTTCGATCGGATCTCGTTTCGGCGCATTCATCACGCGTGCGCGCCGCTTCGTCGGCAACCTCGTGTTCGTGGGTTTCCTGGTCGGGCTTGTGGCGCTGCTGGGCGCGCTCATCTGGGGCGGACCGAAGGTGCCGAGCGGCGCCGCTCTCGTCGTTCGGCCCGACGGCGAGCTGGTCGAGCAGCTGACCAGTTACTCGCCTGGCAATCCGCTGGCCCTGGCTTCGGCCAAGGACGAGACGCTGCTCAAAGATCTCATCGACGCGATCCTAGCCGCTAAGGAGGACGCGCGGATCAGTGCGCTCTATCTTGACCTCCGCGAAATGGCGCCGAGCGGCATGACCAAATTGCAAGACCTGCGCGCCGCAATCATCGACTTTCGCAAGAGCGGCAAGCGGGTCGTCGCCTATTCCGACGGCTACACGCAGGGCCCGTACTACGTGGCCACCGCAGCCGACGAGATCTGGATGCATCCCATGTCCGAGGTTTCGTTGGAGGGATTCGGCCGCTGGCGCACGTACTACAAGGACGGCATCGACCGGCTGGGAATCGACTGGCATGTGTTCCGCGTTGGCGAATACAAATCGGCCGTCGAGCCCTATCTGCGCAACGATATGTCCGCTGAGGCGCGCGCGGCAGACTCCAAGTGGCTTTCCGATCTGTGGACAAGCTGGGTCAGGGACGTCGCTGCAGCGCGCACGCTCGACCCGGCCGCGGTCACGGCCTACATCGACGAGATGCCGGCCCGGCTCGCCGCGGCCAAGGGCGATGCGGCCCAGGTCGCCGTCGATGCCAAGCTCGTCGATCACCTCGGCCAACGCGACGAGATTCGCGCGCGCATGATCGAGCTGGTGGGCGCCGAGAAAAAAGAAAAGGAGAAGACCTTCAAACAGGTGTCGGTCGCGGACTATCTCGAAGCCAAAGGCGGAGACCGCACAGGTGCGACCGGCGGCGGCGATGCGGTCGCGGTGATCGTGGCCGCGGGCGAAATCCTTGACGGCACGCAGCCCGCCGGTCAAATCGGCGGCGACTCCACCGCGGCATTGGTGCGCCTGGCGCGCACCAATGATCACGTCAAGGCCATTGTCCTGCGCGTCGACAGCCCCGGCGGCAGCGCGTTCGCGTCGGAGGTGGTTCGGCGCGAGCTCGCAGTCGCGCGACAGTCGGGGAAAAAAGTGATCGTTTCGATGGGTAGTGTCGCTGCCTCGGGCGGCTACTGGATCTCCACCGCGTCGGACGAGATCTGGGCCAGTCCGGAGACGATCACCGGCTCGATTGGCATCTTCGGAATGTTTCCCACGGTCGACAAGCCGCTGGCGAAATTCCTCGGCATCCGGGTCGATGGCGTCGGCACCACCAAATTCTCCGGAGCGCTGCGCCTCGATCGGCCCCTCAATCCCGAGGTCGGCCGGATT
Organism: Polyangia bacterium; assembly: GCA_038325015.1. GTDB lineage: Bacteria > Myxococcota_A > Polyangia > Palsa-1104 > Palsa-1104 > JBBQIO01. The sequence continues at coordinate 1,399 of JBBQIO010000044.1, read as the reverse complement.
ATTCAGCTCACCATCGATCATGGATATGAGTCGTTCTTGTCGCGCGTCTCCGAGGCACGCAAGCTCTCGCGCGATGAGGTAGATAAGATTGCGCGCGGCCGCGTCTGGAGCGGTGCCGACGCCAAGGAGCGCAAGCTGGTCGACAGGCTCGGCACCCTGTCCGACGCGATCGCCTCGGCCGTGGCGATGAGCGGGCTGCCCAAGGAGCATCGCGTCTGGTACATCGAGCCGGAAAAGAAATTCGCCGGCAAGCTCCTGGCGGCGCTGAAAAAGGGCGGTCTTCGCCTCGGTCAAAGGTTGGGCTTGGCCACCGTCGAAGAGCCGGAGCGTGGATCGCGGCTGGCACCGATCCTGCGCGCGTTCGGCAGCGAGCTGGGCGAGGCGCGCACCCTGTGGTCGTTCAACGATCCGAACGGCGTGTACGCCTACTGCACCTGCGAAGCGAAGTGATCATCGCGTGGTCGATGGAGCTGCGAGATGGAATCTATGGATTGCCACTCTCGATGAGCGCCTTGAGCGCTTGCATCGATGTCGCGGTCTGGCCGGGAATTGCGCGCCGAAGGAAGAACGAAAACAGCCGGGTCATGAACGTGAGCGGCGTGATGGTGAAGGCGTGGGTCAAGCGCGTCCCGTTGCCCTCTTTGACCAGTCGAAAATCGACCACGACCTCGAACATCTTGTCGACGTAGCGGATGGTCAGGCGCTCGTTCAATGTCCGGAACGTGATCTCGCCGTCCATGGTTCCGGTGCGCGATCCCTCGCGGTACGCGTAGCGGAGCTGTGTTCCGACACGATTGTCGCCCGCGGTGAGCTTCTCGATTCCGGTGCAGCGGGCGACCCATTTGGGCGTCCGCTCGAAGTCGTCGAGGATGCTGAAGACACGCCCCGGAGCGCGACCGATATCTAGGGTGTGCTCGTACTCGATCGGATTGGCCATGCGCGTTTCAGCGTCGGCTGCGGGCGGGCGGGCGCGACGGCTTCGGCGCGGGCTTCTTCTTCGGCGAGTGCGCTTTGGCAACCTGCGCGTGGGCCGCATGCAGCACCGCGGTGGGCACGTCGCGCGTCAGGTCAATCACGTCGGCGCGGGCGCTCGTCCCGGGGAACACCAGAAAATCCAGCTCGTCGACTTCGAACGCCTTGGCCAAGGCCACGATCAGCGGGATGCCAGGCGTATAGGTGCCGCGTTCGAGCTGGTAGAGCGCTGAGCGATCGTAGTCGATGGTCGCGGCAAGGGCAGGCACAGTGACCCCTCGCTCGAGGCGGAGCTGACTCTCACTGTAGCCGTCTAGTGTGATAAATGGTCGCATTTGTTGGCTACCCTAGCAGTCTGGTATACCCCTGGTCTAACTTCTCCTCATCCGCGGTATAATTTCGCCTGTCGTGCTTTGTTTGATCCATG
>JBBQIO010000043.1:0-11649 GCA_038325015.1 Polyangia bacterium | reverse complement strand
GCCGCTCGGCGTCCACGCCAACCCGGTTGCGATCCCCGGCTGATTGGCGCGCTCGGACTGCTCGTCATCGAAGCGCGCTGGGCCGAGATAGGTCGGCAAATCGGACGCCTCGACCGTCACCTGATAGGTCGACGATTCGGCGACCCGCACCGCCACCTGCCGAATCACGTTGGCCAGCTCGCGCTCCAGATTGCGCACGCCGGCTTCACGCGTGTACCCCTCGATCAGCGCTTCAGTCGCGCCGCTCGTGATATTGACGCTCTCTTTAGTGACACCGTGCTCGGCGAGCTGCTTGGGCAAAAGATGGCTCTCGACGATGCTGCGCTTCTCTCCCGTCGGGTAGCCGGGCAGCTCGATGATCTCCATGCGATCGCGCAGCGGCGCAGAAACCGTGCGCAGCTCGTTGGCCGTCGCGATGAACATCACCTCGGAGAGATCGAACGGCACCTCGAGATAGTGATCCGAGAAGCTGAAGTTCTGCTCCGGATCCAAGACTTCGAGGAGCGCCGCCTGCGGGTCGCCGCGAAAATCGCCACCCAGCTTGTCGATCTCGTCGAGCATGAGCACCGGGTTCTTGGTGCCCGCCTTGCGCAGCGCCTGGATGATGCGCCCGGGCAGCGCGCCGATGTAGGTGCGGCGATGGCCGCGAATCTCTGCCTCGTCCGACACTCCGCCGAGCGAGACCCGCACGAACTTGCGGCCCAGGGTCCTGGCCACCGAACGCCCGAGCGAGGTCTTGCCGACGCCTGGCGGACCGACCAGGCACAAGATCGGCCCCTTTTTGGTCGGCGCGAGCTTGCGCACGCCGAGATATTCGATGATGCGCTTTTTCACTTTGTCGAGACCGCGGTGGTCTTCGTCGAGCATCGCGCGCGCCGCCTTGAGATCGGTGGCGTCGTCGGTGCGCGTATTCCACGGCATCTCCAAGAGCCACTCTAGGTAGGTGCGCGAGACCTGGCTCTCGGCCGAATCGCCGGCATGCGCGATCCGGCTGGCCTGACGGCGGGCCATGTGATCGACCTCGGCCGGCAGGTTGGCCTTCTCGATGCGCTCGTTGAGCTCGTCCGACTTGTCGTCCTCCGGTTGCCCCAGCTCTGCCAACAGCTCGCGCTTCTTGTTACGCAAGATCTCGCGACGCTGCCGCAACGACTCGGTCGCGGTGTTCTGGTCATCGGTAAGCTGACGCTCCACCACCTCGGCCAGCGTGTCGGCCCGCTTGGCGAGGTCGGTTTCGATCAGCAGCAGCAACTGCTCAGCGGGAAGCGCGCGCAGCTCGACGGCGATCTGGTCGAGCCAAACGGCCACTTCGGCCGCCGACTTGGTCAGCTGCGCGAGGCGCGTCTCGGGAGAAAATCGCGCCAGCAAACCACGCAGCTTGAGCACCGTTTCGTCGAGCGCCGGGGACGCCGGTGCCGCGGCGTCGAGCGCCGTAGGATGCGTGTGCAGCGGCTCGCCCGCAACCGCGGCGCCGACGTTCATGCGTCGCACGCCGCGCAGCTGCACCAACAAGCTGTCGTCACGGCGCCACGCCCGCATCACCGCGGCCAGCGTTCCAATCGGCTGCAACACATCCAAAGCGCTTGCACCGCTCGGCGCGTCGCGCAGCGGCACCGCGAGCACGTGCGGCGTCACCGTCTTGGCCAGCGCAGCGATCGCCGGCTGATGCGAAAGCGGAATTTCGACCATCAACTCCGCGCCCGGCAGCAGCACTTTTTTGCCCCCCAGCGGCAGCACCAAATATGCACCAACGACAACGCGCACGGCCTCGTCATGAGACATAGCAAGCCTCATTTCTGCGGCAGCAAGTGCCGCGGGTACCCAATTCGATTGTGAACCTTAAAACTAACTACGAACTGTCGCGCGGCAAGACATGTTCAGCTGATGCGCGCTATGCAGCGAGCGCCGCGTCACCCAATTGGCGACCGAGGTAGCTCTTGAGCCGCTGCACCAGACGCATCTCGACCTGGCGCGCCCGCTCGCGGCTGATGCCGAATCGATCGCCGAGCTCTTGCAGCGTCTTGGGCTCGGCAGCGACGAGACGATCGGTGAAAATCGCCCGTTCACGGCCCTGCAAGGTGCCGCCAAACTGCGACAGATAATGATGCACGCGCTCGCGGAAATCGCCCGCCTCGGCCTGCTGATCGGGCCGATCCGACGCCGGTGCTTCGAGTAGCTCGATGTGGGTGCGGTCATTGCCGCTACCATCTCGCCCCACCGGGGCATCGAGGGACAGCTCCGGTTGAGCCAGACGCTGCTCCATCGCGACCACGGCCTCTTCGGGCACATGGAGCGACTCGGCGATCGCCGCCGCCGTTGGCTGGATGCCACGCGCTTCGAGCCGCTGCTTCTCCGAGCGCAGATTGAAGAACAGCTTGCGCTGCGCCTCGGTCTTGCCAAAACGAACCAGCCGCGCGTCATCCAGAATGAACTTCAGCATGAACGCGCGAATCCACCACGAGGCGTACGTCGAGAGCCGAATGCCGCGCTCCGGATCGTAGGTCTCAAGCGACCGCACCAGACCTACATTTCCCTCCTGTACGAGATCCAGCAGGTTTTGGTTTGCTTTGCGATATTCCCGCGCCAGCTTGACCACCAGCCGCAAGTTCGCCTGCACCAGCTGCTCGGCGTCGGCGGCATCGCCGGTTTTCTTGTAGTGACGCGCCACGCGCGTTTCATCTTCGCGGCTCAAAAGCGGATAGCGACGCAACGCCGCCAGATACGACGACAGCGGATCGTGGCGATCGCTTACGTAGCTAACCGTGGCCTCCGTCGGAGCCGGCACTGCGGCGGCGACGACTTCGTCGTCCGCGTTCTCACTGACCGGCAACGCCGCAGCGAGCGCCACGTCCACATCCTCCATCAGCTCGGCCGTCGGAATCGAGGTTTCCTTGCGCACGGGATTGCCTCCCTCTTCAGTACGTAGTGAGCGCGCTGCCGGTTTGGCCGCGCTCCTTTCCCCAGAGACCTGCACTTCCAATACCGTTACGTTGGCCGCGCTTCGTTGGCTGCGAACCCCGCGCGGCTTGCTGCTCGCGGCGGCCGGGCGGCCGGACCTGCGATATTTTTCACTGCTTCGATGTTTAAGGCGCAATCCGTTCACGGTTGCCTCCTCTAGCGCGGCGACTCATGTTTCAACGAGCGGCCCTTCCGTCGAATTCCTCGGTCGGTGGCGCTTTCGTTGCCATCCTTTAGCTTCCTGCATGCCGCCAGCCAAAGCGGTCGGGAGCAAGAAAATATAGATAACCATCGATGTTTAGCCGTCAATAGGTTGACAGGTCAGACATTGATGATTATCGATGCGCTGTGGACGCTGTAAAATCGATCCTGGTTCGGCCCATCGGGTGCGACTTTGGTGTCGCGTTTCTCAACACCGGTGTTCGTTCCGGTAGTTCGAAAACCGAACGGTTGTTGCGCCGCTCGACCGCACTGCGGCCATCGCGCTCGACCGCGCCGCGGCCGTCGAGATAGAGTGCGGCTGTGCGCGACTCTCCTCCCTCCAGCGAAAAGCCCCGGAGCGAATCGCGCAACGACACGGCGGTCGTATTATCGAGCGTCGAGTTCGCCCGCATCTCCAAGGCGCTCGCCGACCCGCAGCGCTGCGATCTGCTGCAGAGCTTGGCCCATGCCGGCGAGCTGTGCTGCTCGATGTGCGTCAGCAAATTTTCCATCTCGCAAGCCACGATCTCGCACCACTTGAAGGAGCTGACCCAGGCCTCGCTCGTTGAGCGTCGCAAAGAGGGGCAGTTCGCCTACTACCGTTTTCGTGCCGACGTCATGGCCGCGTACACCGCCGAGCTGCGGCGGCGGATGGGGCTGCCGACCTGATGATCAAAGCCCTCGCCGCCAGCGCGCGCGCATGGACTGACTTGTTCACCGCCTAGTTTTTCCCACCGCCTACTCGAGGTTCCGATGATCGACTTCTACACATCCACTACGCCCAACGGTTACAAGGTCGCCATCGCACTCGAAGAGCTGGCGCTGCCCTACGAGGTCAAACGCCTCGATCTGGGCAAGAACGAGCAGAAGCGCCCCGAGTACTTGGCGATCAATCCCAACGGTCGCATCCCGGCGATCATCGACCACGACGTGACGCCGCCGGTGACCGTGTTCGAGTCGGGCGCGATCTTGATTTACTTGGCCGAAAAGAGCGGGCGCCTCTTGCCGGCGTCAGGCCCGGGCCGCGCCGCGACATTGGGTTGGCTGATGTTTCAGATGAGTGGCGTCGGGCCGATGTTCGGCCAGCTCGGGTTTTTCCTGCGCCAGGCGGACAAAAACGCCGGCGCCATCGAGCGCTACACGGCCGAGTCCAAGCGCCTTCTGAGCGTGCTTCAAGGCCGCCTCCACGAGTCGGACTATCTGGCGGGCGAATATTCGATCGCCGATATCGCGATGTACCCGTGGCTGGCCGCGGCGGGGCGCATCCTGGGCGCCGAAGGATTCGCTGAATTTCCGTCGGTGAGAGCCTACGTGGAAAGAATGGCGGAGCGACCGGCCGTAGCGCGCGGCATGAAGATTCCGGCCTAGCTATTCGAGCTCTTCGGCCTCGGCGGCGCGGCCCTTTTTGGCGGCGCCGAAATCGGCGAACACGCGCCGACAGCGACTCAGATTCTGCTTCAGAGAGGCCGCCGCTTCGCCACCGAGCGCCGCAGCCAGCCGCGTCTCCAACTCCTTGATGCGCCGGTCACAGCGACGGGCGGCTTCACGTCCGGCGGCAGTCACCGTTACGGCCTGGATGCGGCCGTGGCTCGGGTGCGGCGAGCGCGTGACCATCTTGCCGACCTCCAGCTTGGCCACGATTCCGGCTACCGCTTGCGGCGGAATGAAGCTGCGCCGCGCGATGTCCGCCGTCGACAATCCAGGCTCGCCCGCCAGGAGACGCAACACCATCCACTGCGGCATCGTGATGCCCTGATCATGAATGGCGTGGTCGAGCACGACCCGCATCTCGAAGTCGGTGCGCGCCAACTGGTAGGTGACGCGGTCTTCCATCCGATCGGCCATGGCCGGCACTCTACCAGTTGCTGCGACGGACGCTCAAATACCTACTTTTTCGGGCGGTGGAATTTCTCGTACAAAGGGGCGAACAGCTGCGCCGGGTCGAGCTCGGCCTTGGCTGCGTCGTAGTTCGGCTTGTTGAAGATCTCCCAGAAGCGCTGGCGGGTGTGAAAGTTGCTCGAAATCAGGGTCTTGATGCCGCCGAGCTCGTAGGTTTTGTGCTCGAGGCGCTCGGACCAGTCGACGTCGGGCTCGGCGTTGGGCTTGCCGTACACAGCGCAGTCGATGAACAGGGTCTCGTCGGCGGCAGCCGCGGCGTGGGCGCTGCTGATCCAGGGATAGGGAGCCGGAATGCGGTAGGGGACGATCCACAGCGGATAAAAAGAAAAATCCGCCTGATACCAATTCCAGAATTCCAGATAGCGCTGCGCCGGAATGAACACGTCCACGACGACATCGGGCCGCTTTTTGAGCCCCAGGATGCGCGACAGCCGACCCGACCAGCCAATGAGGTTGCGCGAGCCGAGGATCCACTTTCCGAACAGCGCGCGCACCGGCTTCCATTCGAGCGGCGGCACCGTTCGCGTCAACCAATGGCACTCGGTGTCGTAGCGAAAGCAGTAGTCGAACGTGGTCAGCCAGTCCTCTTTGAGCGTGCGCGTGCTTTTGTAAAAAATATTCACGCCGCGGTAGCTGCTCAGCGGCCGAGCGCCCACGTCGGCAACGAAGCGCCCGAGGCACAGCACGTGCTCGGTCGGGCTGTGCACGATGGCGTCGATGAAGTCGTAGTCGGCGCGCGCGACCTCGGCGCGCATCGCAGCGACGAACGCCTCGCCCGATGGCAGCGTCTTGTACGTCATGTGCACGTAGGAAAGCGCGGGCACCAGATCGAAGGTCAGCTCGGTCAGGATGGCGAGCGTGCCGTAGGAGCCGTGAATCATCTCGTGCAGCGGCTCGCCGCTCGACAGCCTACGAATCTCGCCCGCGCCGGTGACCACCTCGTAGGTCGAGCAGCCGTCGTGAAAGCCGCCGTAGCGGTAGGACATCGACTCGACCGAGCAGCCGGCAACGGCGCCGCCGAGCGTGATGTCTTCGAGCTCGGGCACGACCTTGGGAATCAGGCCGAGCGGCAGCGTCGCGCGCACCAGATCCGCGAAGGTCACCCCCGGCTCGGCGACGCAGCGACGGCTTACGACGTCGATCGACAGAATGTGGTTGAGCGTCGAGACGTCGATGCGGCGGCCACGGAAGCGCTTGTCGCCGGGCAGCGGCACGAAGTGGTGCACGCCGCCCTTCCAGATGTAGACCGGCTCTTTGGCGGCGGCCGCGGCGCGCACGTCGGCGGCGATCTGGGCGACGCGGCTGGCGTGAGCCGAGGTCGGTGCGGCGACGGTTTTTTCGGCCGATGCAGAAGCGACGGGGTCGAGCATGCGCGTCTTATACCCAAAATTACGGCAGTTGCGCGGCTCCGTGCAAGTCAGTGCAGGCTGGTGCATCTTACCGCCATGAAACTGAGCCGTGTTTTCCCCACGCTGGGCGTGCTGGCCTTGGCCGGCACGCTTGTCAACCACTCGGCGTTCGCCAAAGACGCCAAGGAGCCCATCATGTCGCTGCACGAGCTGACCGTCGCCCGCCTCAACGGCAAACCCGAAGCGCTGTCGACCTACAAAGGCAAGGTCGTGCTGGTGGTCAACACGGCCTCCGAGTGCGGCTTCACGCCGCAATACGCGGGACTGGAAAAGCTGTACGAGTCGTACAAGGACAAAGGGTTCGTCGTTCTCGGCTTTCCCTCCAACGACTTCGGCGGCCAGGAGCCGGGCAGCGCGACCGAGATCGCGACGTTCTGCCAGAAGAACTACGGCGTGACCTTCCCCATGTTCGAAAAGGTGGCGACCAAGGGCGGCGACCAGTCGCCGGTCTACAAGTTCCTCGCGCCCACCGACGGCGGACCGAAGTGGAACTTTCATAAATATTTAATCGGCAAGGACGGAAAAATCATCCACGCCTATCCCAGCAAAGTGACGCCCGAGTCGGCCGAGCTACACAGCGCGATCGACGCCGCGCTCGCGGCCGTGCACTAGCGCAATCACCGCGTCGACCCACGACGTCTCGGCGTTCAGCGACGGTACCAGCGTCAACTCCTCGCCACCCGCGGCTTTGAAATCGCGGCGGGCGCGAATCGCGATCTCCTCCAGCGTCTCGAGACAGTCGGCGACAAAGGCCGGCGAGAAGACCACCAGTCGCTTTTTTCCAGCGCGCGCCAACTCCGGCAAGACCACGTCGGTGTGCGGAGTGATCCATGGCGTGCGGCCGAGCCGCGACTGAAAGCTGACGCTGTAGCGCGCGGCCGGGATGGCCAGCCGCTCGGCCAGCGCGCGTGCCGTGGCAAACGACTGCGCGCGATAGCAGTTGCGATTGGCGTCGGTCATACGGTCGCAGCAGCTGGCTTGCGCCAGACAAAACGTTCCCGTCGGATCGGCCTTGCGAATCTGTCGCTCGGGCAGGCCGTGAAAGCTGAACAGGACGTGGTCGGCGGCTCCGACGAGCGGCCGGCCGCGCTCGGCAAAGGCGTCGAGAAAGCCGGCGTCGGCATAAAATGGCGGGATCAGCGAGAGCATCGGCGTGACCCATTTTTGGCCGGCCAGCCGATAGACCTCTTCGACGGACGAGCCGGTCGCTGCCGACGAGTACTGCGGATAGAGCGGCAGCACGACGATCTTTTCGCAGCCCGACGCGTGAAGCTTTTCCAACGCCGACTCGATCGAGGGCTGTCCGTAGCGCATGCCGAGCTCGACGGCCCACTCGGCACCAAGACGGTGTTGGACGGCGACGGTCAGCGCGCGCGAATGGACCAACAGCGGCGACCCCTCGGTCATCCAGACCTGGCGATACGCGGCGGCACTCTTGGCCGGCCGGGTCGGCAAAATGAACAGATAGAGCAAGAGCGCGCGACCGATGGGATTGATGTCGATGACCCGCGGGTCGGATAAAAACTGCCGCAGATAACGCCGCACCGCGGGCGTGGTCGGCTCGTCGGGCGTACCCAGGTTGATGAGCAATAGACCGGTCATTCGTGCGACGAGCATGCTATGACGGCGCCGCAAATCAACCCCTTCTTGAAGGAGGCCGGTCGTGGAGCTCAAAGGCACTGTGGCATTGGTTACCGGCGGCGCATCGGGCCTTGGCGAAGCGACCGTGCGGCGACTGGTCAAGGCCGGCGCGCATGCGGTCATCGCCGACCGCGACGCGGCCAAAGGGCAGGCGCTGGAAAAGGAGCTCGAGGGGCGCGCGACGTTTGCCTCGCTCGACGTGACCAAGGCCGACGAAGTCATCGCCGCGCTGGCCATCGCCGCCAAGCATGGTGAGCTGCGCCTGGTGGTCAACTGCGCCGGCGTCGGCTGTGCGGCGCGCACGCTCAAAAAAGATGGCGTGCCGCACGACCTCGAGCTGTTCCAGACCATTTTGCACATCAATCTCATCGGCACGTTCAACGTCGCCCGGCTGGCGGCGGCGCACATGAGCAAGCTCGCGGCGCTGGTCGACGGCGAGCGCGGCGTGATCGTCAATACCGCGTCGGTGGCAGCGTACGACGGGCAGATCGGCCAGGTGGCCTATGCCGCGTCGAAAGCCGGAATCGTCGGGCTGACGCTGCCTTTGGCGCGTGACCTCTCGGCGGTCGGCATTCGCGTGATGACCATCGCGCCGGGCACGTTCGACACGCCGATGCTGGCGCTTTTGCCGGAGGCCACGCGCGTGGCCCTGGGCGCGGGAATTCCCTTTCCCAAGCGGCTGGGCAGCCCGGCCGACTATGCACAGCTGGTCGAGCACATCGCCGTCACTCCGTACCTCAACGGCGAAGTGATCCGGCTCGACGGCGCGCTGCGCATGCCGCCCAAGTAGCTACAGGCGAACTCCAGCGACGGTAATCTCTTCGCGATCGTGGTAGAGCTGGCGCACGCGCAGGTGCTTCCAACCCGCCTCTTCTAAGATGTCGCGCACGCGGAACAGGTGCTCGGCGCGCTTTTTCATCGGCAGCTTGATGTTGGCCACGAGCAGTCGCGCCCAGCGACGGCGCGCCCATTTGCCGAGCAGCGCTGCCACTTCGAGCGGGCGCCACGCCATGTCGCACAGCAGCCAGTCGACCGGCTCGCCGGGGTCGAAGTGAAAGGCATCGGCCTTGATGTGCAGCATCCCTTTTTCGTGGCGTACCGTGGGGTCGAGCTGCGCCGGATCGACCGCGATGACCTTCGCGCCGCGATCGAGCAGCACCCAGCTCCAGCCGCCCGGTGCGGCACCCAGATCGACGCACTGGTCGCCGCGCTCCGGCGTGCGGTCGAGCCAGGCGAACGCCTCGACCAGCTTCATCGCAGCGCGTGAAGGCGCCGCTGCCGCCACGTGAACCCGCAGCCGACCGCCAGCCGCCAGCGACGGCACTTCGCGCGCTGGAGCCGCGCCGACAAACGCGCGGTCACCGACCACGCAGACCTGCGCATAGAGGCCGTTTTCGACCAGTGCGGCGCGGCCGTCGTGCAAGCGCAGCGCGCTCCACGCCGGAAAGGCGACCTCGATGCGGGCGCGCGCGTCGACGCCGAGCTGCGCCACGCGGCCGGCCATGATGTTGGTCTCATCGCTGTCGGGCACCCAGCTGTCGAAGGCCCACGGCTGCGGCCGACCGGTTCGCCCAAGCACTTCGCCCACGGCGGTCGCAACCGCGGATGCGTCGGCGGCTACGATCGCCGCGACGACGAATCCCTGACGGGCGAACGCCAGCTCGACGTTGCGCCCCTCCTTTCGCGGCAGCCAGTGCGCCGCCACCAGCGCTGGCCCGGCGGGTCGCGCCTGCGTTCGTGTGTCGGTGAAAAGCAGCTCTTCGAGGAGGTCGCGCTCAGCGCCAGGGCGCGTGGTCAAGAGCCACTCCCCGAGCGCGGGCAGCTTGGTCGCGGCCGCAGTCAGCATGGGAAAGACCCGCCGCTCGTGGGCGAATGGCTTTTTTTCTTTGACTTGGCCTTCGGTGCTTTTTATTTCTTTTTTAGGGAATTTCTTGGGCGGCGCAGGTGCCCGCCCGGGTGCTTGGCGCTCTACCACGCCGCTCTCTCGCCGGCTCCGCCGCCCGTGCGGCGCCTGACGCGCCGACTTCTTGGGGTGCGACTTTCCGTTGCGCTTTTCGCTCTGGCGCGCGCGGGGCGGGCGCGTCGGGGTCCGGGGAGGCATGGCGCGACACTACCACCAGGTGCCGGCGTTTTTGCGACGCAGACGAGGAGCGCCGTCGTGATATCGTCGGTGCGTGCACTCGCGCTGGGCAGCCCTGCCATACCTGGGCGTGGGCATCTCCGCGGAGCCCGGCTCCGCGCAACGTGGCATCGACGCGCGACGATTGGTCGAGCAGCACCCCGACCTGATCCGCTTCGTGGAATATGGCAGCGACGTCGCCCGCGGCCTCGACGAGCACATCCTGGGTTGGAGCGCGACTGGCCGCCGCACCACCTATCATTTCCTCGACCTCAATCTAGAGGAGCCCGACGATCTCGACGACGCCTGGGTGGCCAAGACGGCCGCTGCGGCCGAGCGCATCGGCGCCGCCTGGCTGTGCGGTGATGCGGGGCTGTGGCACCTGGGCCGCCGCGATCGCGCGCACGGCCTGCTGTTGCCGCCGGTGCTGACGCGCGACTCGGCCTACGCTGTCGCCGACAATGTATGGCGGCTGTCCGAGGCCACCGGCTTCGCCGTGCTGCCGGAGAATCCTCCGTCGGCTTTTTATCTGGGCGATCTGCACCTACTCGACTATTTCGCGCTGATCGCCGAGCGCGCCCAGTGCGGCGTGGTACTCGATTGCGCGCACCTGGCCATCTATCAGCGTCTGCGCGGGCTGTCGCCATTGTCAGGGCTCGACGGTTTTCCGCTCGATCGCGTATTGGAGGTGCACATCGCCGGTGGCGCCACGGTCGACGTCGATGGCCTGGCGCTGATCGACGACGCGCACGGACCAGAACCGTTGCCCGACACCTGGCAGATCTGGGACGCCGTCCGGGCGCGTGCGACCAACGTGCGCGCGGTGGTCTACGAGTGTGAGAAGAACCGCGCCGACGACGTCGTCGCCGGCTTCATGCGGCTGGCCGCCGAGGCGCCCGCGGCGCAGACCGTTCCGCCGCCACTACACCGCACCGTCGTCGCCTTGAGGCCACCCTCCGTACCAACCCCCACGGCTGAGCTGGCCACGCAAAAACTATTGGTACGCATGCTCTTCGACCCGGCGCTGCACGCGGCCGCGGTGGCTCAGCCCGAACCACTCTTGGCGCGTCTGCCAGCGCTGCTACGCCAGCAGCTCGCCGCCCTCGACGAACGGCAGCTGCGCCTCGATCCACAACGTGGCGCGCGTTTGATCAGCCTTTTGTGCGACGAGTGGAAGGCATCGACCACGCTGATTTTGGCGGTCATCGGACGGTGGCAGCCACTCGCCGATTTTTTGGGCAGTGCAGCATTTCATGGTGCGGTCGACCAAGGCGATCTGGTCTGGGCGGCGTTTGGTCGCTATCTGAGCGAGCTGCCATTGCCCGTCGATGCCTATCCGCTGCGCCCCGATGTGCTCGTCCTGGAGGCGGCGTTCGGTCGCGCGCGCCGTGCGGCGTCGTCAAGCCGCCCGTTTGCCGGCGAGCT
>JBBQIO010000042.1:0-11668 GCA_038325015.1 Polyangia bacterium | reverse complement strand
ATGAGCGGCGCCGCGCGCATCCGCGCTTCGACTACCGGCTGTTCATCAGCGGTGCGGACGTCGCGCGCCCCGCAGGCACGTTCCCCGGCCGCATCACCCTGCCTATCGCCGCCCTTGTGCCCGAGCTGACCGCGCCGTCGTTTTATCTGGTCGGGTCGGGCGCGATGATTCGCGACGTCAAGGCCGAGCTGGTGGCACGCGGCGTCGATCGCAAGAAGCAGATCCACAACGAGGCCTTTTTCAACGACTGACGATGAGCGCGCCCTTGCATGCTCCGTCGAATCTGTCGGCTGCCGAGCGACCGGATGGGTCGGCCAGCGCGCCGCTCGATCGACGCTGGGCGCTGAGCATCGGCCTCGGCTTCTTGCTGCTCTACCTGACCACCGCCCCGGCGGCCGTCAACCTCGACGGCCTTGGCTACATCAAGCTCCTATCCAAGAATTTCGCCGCCGGCCATCTCTTGTACATGCCGCTCTTGCGCGCTGCCACGCGGCTGTGTCACGGCGACGGACTGCGCGCGGGGCGCCTCCTTTCGGCGCTGACCGCGGCCTCGGGGCTGGTGCTGTTCTTCGGCATCGCGCGGCGTGCGTTTCGCCAGGCCGGCTGGCTGGCTCCGGATGCGCGTTTCGCCTCGGCCGTGGCTGCTACCGGGCTCGGCGTTTCCTATGGCATGTGGGTCGAGGCGACGGACGTCGAGGCCTACGCGCCCGCGCTGTTAGCGCTCTTGATCGTTGTCCGCGTGCTCTCCGGCTACCAGCTCAGGCCAAGCTGGCCGCGCGCGCTCACCGTCGGCCTGGCGCTCGGCGTGGCAGTGCTTTGCCACCTGACACACGTCGTCCTGTCGGTGCTGGTGGTGGGTGCGATGTCGATGGTCAGCGGGCGACGGACCACCCGCCTGCTGCGCGCGGCGCTGGCGCTGTCCGTCGGAGGCGCGCTCGCGCTCGGCGTCTATGCATGGGCCGCGTTCGGCGTGCGCCACCACGACCTAGCGGGGGCAGTAGCCTGGGTGCGAACTGCGTCGCACGGCTTTGCCGACGCCGGCGGCCCGTACCGCATCGCCGACGCGCTGTACGGCGCCGCCAAATCGATCATCTGGTCGCCCTACCTGTACGAGGCCGACGCCCGCCGGCTACTCGGTCAATTCGCGCTCGGCCTGGTGCCGCTCGCTGCGCTCGGCGTTGGCGCGTGGCTCTTTCCGCATCGCCTGCGCGGCCTTTCGGGCACGGCGGCGCTTTTGTGGACGGTGCCCTACGCGCTCCTCGGGCTGGCCTTTTTTGCCTCCGACTCCGAGCGCTGGATCTTTCTTCTGCCGGTGGGCTGGATTGCGGCCGCGGCGCTGCTCTGCCGGACCCTCCGCCGCGCGTCTGCTTGTGCACTGGTGCTGCTCTACATCGCGACGCTCAACTTCGTGACTGCCATCGCGCCAGCCCATCGCGACTCGTGGCCCATCGATCGCGCCGAGCGATCGAGCACCCTTTTTGCCGACGGCGATCTGGTGATTTTTCCGGGGCACGCGTGGGACGAATACGTGGCCCTGAGCAGCCACGCGATCGTGCCCTTGCCGCTGGTCTATTACGTGGCGCGCGACGGTGTGGAGGCCGCGTTCGCGCGCGTGCAGCAGGAGGAGGCCGCGGCCCTGGCCGGCGGTCACCGTGTCTGGGCCCTGCGGATCTACGATGAGCACGACGACGATCCGCGCGGCATGAGCGAGCTCTTTCAGCTCGGGCTCGATCGCCCGGCGATCATGGAACGCATCGGGCGCGGGTTCGTACGCAACGTGCTGACCGCCGCTCCGGGAGTGACCGTCGTCCAGCTGACGCCGATTCCTTAGCGCCCTAGCGGCACGCGCGTCGTGATAAACGAAAGCATGTCGCTTCCGCCCGTCCTTTACCGCGTCAGCCTCGAAGAGCGCCACAGCCACTACTATCGCATCGAAGCCGACTTCCCCGTCGCTGACGCCGAGCTCGATGTGCAGCTTCCCGTGTGGACTCCGGGCTCCTACCTGGTCCGCGAGTACCAGCGTCACCTCCAAGAGCTGACCGCCACCGACGAGCACGGCCACTCGCTTTTGGTGCGCAAGATCGACAAGTCCACCTGGCGCATCCGCGCCAGCGTGGCGCACGAGCGAATCCGCCTGGGCTATCGCGTCTACGCCTACGATCTGACCGTCCGCGCGGCGCACCTCGACGGCAGCCACGCCTACTGGAATGGAGCACCGCTGTTCTTGTACGCCCCGACGCTGCGCGAGCGCGCCATCGAGGTCACGCTGCCCTTGCCCAATGGATGGCATACGACCACCGCGCTGCCCGAGACGTCGCCCGGAGTGTTCGCCGCCTGGAGCTATGACGAGCTCGTTGATTCGCCGTTCGAATCGGGTACACACGAGGTCATCTCTTTTGCCGCGCAAGGGCGCCCGCATCGGTTGGCGGTCTGGGGCCGTCTGGAAAAGAATCGCGACGAGCTGGTCGCAGACTTCGTCCGCATTATCGACAGCGCCGCGCAGATCTTCGGCGGCGTGCCCTACGACAGCTACACGTTCATTCTTCTGCTCTCGCCCAACGCGTACGGCGGCCTGGAGCACGCCACGTCGTCTACGCTGTTGACCTCGCCGCACGTTTTTGCGGCGCCCAAAAAATACGTCGAGTTTCTCGAGCTGGTGGCCCACGAGTATTTTCATCTGTGGAACGTCAAGCGCATCCACCCCGAGGCGCTCGGGCCGTTCGACTACCAAAAAGAGGCGCTGACCCGCTCGTTGTGGCTGGTGGAGGGAGCGACCAGCTACTACGACCGCCACCTACTTCTGCGCGCCGGATTGATCTCGCCCAAGGACTATTTCGACAAGCTCGCCGACGAGCTGCACAAGATCGAAACCACGCCTGGCGCGGCCGTGCAGAGCCTGGAGGAGGCGAGCTTCGACGCCTGGATCAAGTTCTACCGACCCGATGAGAACTCGGCCAATTCGAGCGTGTCTTACTATCTCAAAGGGGGTGCAGTGGTACTGCTCGCCGACCTGGAGATTCGCGCGCGCACCGAGGGGCGGCGCTCGTTCGACGATGTGATGCGGCACCTGTGGCAGCACTATGGCCAAGTGGGCAAAGGGTTCGCCGACGACGCGCTGCAAGGCGAGATCGAAAGCGCCGCGGGCGTTGACCTGAGCGCGCTGTTCGACCGCTATGTGCGCGGCTGCGTGCCGCTCGACGGTGCGAGCTGGCTTCGTTCGGTCGGGCTCGAGCAAACGCCGGCCGAGAGCGACGACGAGCCGGGCGGGTGGCTGGGCGTCAACACGCGCGACGAGGGGCATCAGCTGGTGGTGAGCGCGCAGATTGTCGGCGGTCCGGCGGCGGCAGAGGGCCTGTACGCCCTGGACGTGCTCTTGGCCCTCGACGGCTTTCGCATCGAGGGCGCGACGCTCAAGGATCGCCTGGCGGCCAAGCGTCCGGGCGAGCGCGTCACGCTGACCATCTTCCGCCGCGACGAACTACGCACCGTCGACGTGACGCTCGGCCGGCGACCGACCGAGAGGCCAACGCTGGCTCCCGCTAGGAACGCCACCGCCGCCGAGAAGAGCGCGTTCGAGGCCTGGGCCGGCGTGCCGTTTCCTCCACTCGAGGACTAGTGTGCTGTCCGGTTAATTGTCCCTACGGCTGGGTCGTGAAGCAGCAGCGGAAGCCGAGATCGTTGTTGGCAAACGTCGGCTGCGCGATGTCGAAGTTGAACTCGCACGTGGTGCCGCCCTGCGGTGAAGTGTACGAGCCGCCGCGCACGCCGTAGTAGGTGCTCGCGACCAGCCCCTCCCAGGAGATGTTTTTCTGCGTCGTGAAGCTCGCAAGAACCGCGGCATTCGCAACGTCGACGCTGCCCGCGGCAGGAACGCCGGTGATCTGGAAGATGCCGTTGTGGCTGGGGGTGGCCGAGCCGCTCAAACTGATGAGGTCGCCGATGTTGGCCGCGGTCAGCGCAAACGCCGGCGATGAGGCGTTGAGCCGCATGTGGCCGACCGAGTTGTAGACAATCGAGCACACGCCGCTGAGCTTGTAGGTGTAGGTTGGGGTCTGGGTCCACTCCGCTAAGTTGCCGCTCAGATCGTGCAGGTGGCCACCGGCGCCCCAGTCGGTGTAGCAGGCCTCGGTCGCCACGCGCCCCGCCGATCCGGTGGCCCAGATCTGGTGCGTCGCAGCCTGGTTGGCGTCGTTGCATACGCCGCCCGGAGGGATCGCCGCCGGGTTGGGATACTGCGTCGGAGCCATCGACAGCGACCACGCCGAGACGCCGGCCGCCGGCGGCACGGGCCCCTCGCACGCGGTCTGCCATTCCGTGGTCGTGCACAGTCGTCCCGTCGGCGCGGCCGCCGCGCAGGCCGCTTGCGCTTGCGCATAGGTCACGTTGTCCCACGGGATCTCGTTGCCATTGCTGCAGGCCCGCGTCGTCAGTGAGCCGGGCGAGCCGGCCGTGGCGTCGGGCCGCGTCGCCTCCTGGGTGTACATGAAGATGGTGTGCGCGCCGAGCCCCTGGTAGCTCGGGTCGGCGGGCACCGCTACTTGCACCGTTGGGTCGTGCCAACCCTTGGTACCGGTCGCCGCGTCGTTGGTCGACTCGTCGATCTTGCCGTTGCAGTTATTGTCCTTGCCGTCGCACAGCTCGTCCTTGGCCAACGCAATGTTGCCGTTTGCCGGGAGCGGCACCGGCGGGACCGCCGAGACGTCCGAGCACACCTGCGACTTGGTGTCGGCGCTGCATGCGAAGCTGCCGTTGGCCACACAGACCCCCTGGCCCGTCGAGCAGCTCTTGGCCACTCGGCCGCGGTTGCTGCAGCTCGCGCTGACCACCGCCACCGACGGGAAATTTTCGTCGCAGGCGCCGTTGCAGTTGTTGTCCAGGCCGTCGCACTCGCTTTCGGCGGGCTGCAGCGTGCCGGTGCGA
The DNA here is from genome assembly GCA_038325015.1 of Polyangia bacterium. Classification (GTDB taxonomy): domain Bacteria; phylum Myxococcota_A; class Polyangia; order Palsa-1104; family Palsa-1104; genus JBBQIO01. Next base: position 6,748 of record JBBQIO010000042.1, on the reverse strand, counting down.
TTCGCGGCCGACAGGTCGACCGGCGCGCCTTTGGCGACCAGCGTCGTGTAGTAGTCGCATTGCCAGCCCGATGCGCCGTTGCAATAGAGCGTGGCCGGAGACTGGCCCGGGCCGGAGCCCGCGCAGGCACCCTGCTTCGAGCAAAAATTCGACGGCGCGGACAGTGCATCGTCAGTGCACCCGTTGCAGTCGTTGTCGTACCCGTCGCACACCTCGGGCGTCGACGGCGGCGCGCTCGACTGCCCTTTGGGAATCGGGCATGCATAGTAACAACCGACCCCGGCGCCGTTGTTGCCCGGCGGGGAATTTTCACTCCCCGGTGCATTGACATTGCACGACCCAGGCTGGCCGGCGGTGTCGGTGTGCGTCGCGTAGTTGAACCCCGCGTTGCAGCTCACCACGTAACAGTTACCGAGCGCGGTTCCGCCGTTGCCGTGACAGCCGTTGATGGCGTGCGACAGCGCGCACGTGCCGGCGCAGGACCCACAGTTGTTGGGATCGAGATCGTAGTTCGGCGTGCCGTTGACCTTGTAGGTCGCGGTGAACGGATCGTCGATCTTGCCGTCGCAGTCGTTGTCCACGCCGTCGCACTTCTCGGGCGACGGTCCGGTCGATCCGTTGCACAGAAGCACGCCGGACTTGCAAATCGTCGTGCCGGCCTTGCACGCGCCGACGCACTTGTTCACGTTGCCGCCGGGACACGCGGTGCCGCATGCGCCGCCCAGCGACGGATCGGTCGGATTGTCGTCGACCACGAAATTGCAATCGTCGTCGACGCCGTTGCAGGTCTCGCCGGGGAAGGTGCAGGCGCCGTTGCTGTTGCAGTCGGGGCCCGGGGACGCGGCCGCCGACGGGCAGTGGTATTCGCAGCCGGTGACGTTGATGTCGCCGTCGGTCGGATTGTGGCGATAGGTGCCCTGCGCGACACTGTTGATGCAGCTGGCGACCTGACATTGGCCTTTGTCGATCGCTGCATTGAGCACGCACACGTTGTTCGCGCCGGGCAGCTCGCAGGCGAAGCCGCAGCCGCCGCAGTTGTTGGCGTCCGAATCGTAGCGCGGCGTGCCGTTGGGGCCGTAGGTGGCGGTGAAATTGTTGTCGATCTTGCCGTCGCAATCGTCGTCGACGCCGTTGCACACGTCGACGCCGCCGTCGGCCGGAATGCACTGGTAGTTGCAGCCGTCGGCGGGATTGCCGGTCAAGTTGACCCATCCCGGCTCGCACGCGCTGGGCGCGCAGCCGGGCGTTCCGCCGTCGCCGATAACGCAGGCGCCAAGCTGATGTTTGCCGGTGAAGTCGCAGACGTTGCCGCAAAAGCCGCAGTTATTGGGATCCACGGCCAGCTGCGCCGGCGAGAGCGTGCACAGAGTGCCGCCGCCATCGGTGGTGATGAGGCCGGTGTCCTGACCGAGGTTGCTCAGGTCGACCGCTCCAGCATCGACGCCGACGTCAGCGACACCCAGGTCCTTGGCGCCGTTGCCGCAGTTGAGGCAGTACGGCTTCGACGAGCAGCCACTGGCACCGACGACCGCTGCCAACGCCGCCACCACGAAGGCTGCACCAAACGATTCTATCGAGCGTCGCATCTAGAGCCACCCCGAGGACATGGACGACGATTTTCGCCGCCGCAAAAGCCAGCCGCCGAGCATCGCGAGCACGACCAGCGCCGCCCCCGCGTCGTTGCCGGTATCCGCGCGACGACCGACGCTGCAAGCGAAGCCGCCGCCCCCGGCGCCGACCACCAGGTCGTGTGGCGGCGTGGCGGCCGCGTGGCAGCGCGGTTGGCACAGCGGATCGAGATCGCAGGTGCCGCCCAACGGGCAGGTCAAGCCGCTACACGGATTAGCCGCGCACGCCCCGCCACAGCACGCCTCTCCGTTGCGACAGCTGACGCTGCCGCACTGGTTGGTGATGCAGCTGCCGACGCCGCCCTGCACGGCGCAGGTCTGCCCTTCGAAGCAGTTGACGCCGCTGCACGGGTCACTGGCGCACACGCCGTCGATGCACGTCTTGCCCTGCCCGCAGCTGGCCGGACAGACCGACTCGCACTTGCCGTCGACAGGATCGCAGAACTGACTGGACGCACACTGCACACCAGTGCACGGGTCGGCGATGCAGGCTGCCGGCGATCCGCTGCACACCTGTCCGGCCGGACAGCCGAACGCCAGGCAGGAATCGTCGACGCAACGGCCGGCCAAGCAGCGCAGGCCCGCAGTGCAGCTAATCTCGCTGCACGGGTCGACGCACGAGGCGCGGCCGTTGGAATCGATCTGACAGATATCACTGCTCGGGCACGACAGCCTGGCGCAGCCATTGGGAACGCATAGGTTGCTGCTCGAAACACAGACGAAGCCACCGGGGCACGGAAACTCTTCGCCCGGAGCGCACGGGACCAGGCAGTTGCCCTGGAAGCAGGTGCCGCCGTTCGGACAGACCGAAAGCGTGGTGCCGGTACAGTCGGTCGAGATACCGTTGCACTTGTTGGGCACCGGCTGGACGGCGCCGACGCAGATCAGCCCCTGACCAGCGGTGCTGCACTGGAACGCGCCCGCCATACACGGCAACTGGTCGTGCGGCGCGACCGGAGCATCGCATGCAGTGCCAAGGCGCGGGTCGTTGACCGCTACTTCGCCCGGGTCGTCGACGATGTTATTGCAGTCGTCGTCTTTGCCGTTGCACACCTCGGGGGACGGGCTGACGAGCTGATCGCAGGTCAGGCCGTTGGGGCCGGTAGCGCTCCCGGCCAGCGCCGGGATGCACACGTACACGCCACGGCAGGCACCGACGTTGTTGCCGCACGCCGCGCCCAGACCGGGCACGTCGTCGATGATGCCGTTGCAGTCGTTGTCGACCCCATCGCAGACTTCGGGCGATTTGGCGTCGCCGCCGGCGCAGGATTTGCCTCCGCTGACACACTGGAAGCTACCGAATTGGCACTGCGTGCTGCCGCCGATGTTCGTGCAGTCAGCGTTGTTTCCCGTGGTGCAACAGGGCGTGCCGACCCACGGATCGGTCGGGCTGTCGTCGACCTTGCTGTTGCAATCGTCGTCCAGGCCGTTGCACAACTCAGGCGTCGCACCAACTGCGCCGGAGCACGCGCTGTAGGTCGGCGTCGGGTTGGGGCAGAAATTCTTGACGCCGGCGGTCGGCCACGGCGGCTCGGGCGGGCAGCCTGGGCTTCCCTGCGCCAAGGAAACGGTCGTGCAGGTCTGCGTGCCGCTTTTGCAGACACCCTGCCCAGGGGTACCGGTCAACGGGTTGCCCGCGCCATCGGTAAAACAGGCATGCGGCCCGACGTTGTTCGCGGTGCCGTCGCAGTTGTCGTCGGTGCCGTCGCACAGATCGGCGGGCTTGGGATAGCCGGGGTTGCCCGTCTTACAATACAGCTTGTCGACGGCGCTGTTGCCGACGCACGCCGGAAAGCCGACGCCGTTCGGATCCGCGGCGCAGCACACGGTCGTGCCGGGCGCACAGTCGCCGACGTTGGAGCCGCAGGCGAAGCCAGTGTCGACCAGGTTGTCGTCGATGACGCCGTCGCAATCATCGTCACAGCCGTTGCACAGCTCGATGTGATCCGGGCGCGCGCACGCCGGGCAGGCCTGGGTGCAGCACGAGCCCGCGATGGGATTGCCGCTAACGTCGACCGCGCAGTCGTCGATGACGCCGTTACAGTTGTCGTCGAAGCCGTTGCAGGTCTCGGTGTTGGCGCAGTAGATGCTCCAGTGGATGGTGCCGGCTTCGTTGACGCCGTTCGGGTTGGTGATGGTGATGCTGCTCGCCGAATTGACCGTGACGATGGTGAAGTTGCCGACGTTGCCCGGGTTGGCCGCCGCCACCACCGTAAAGATGTTCCCGACGTCGGCCGCGCTAAAGCCGCTGACGCCGGTGATGTTGATGGTGGTGCCGGCCTTGCCGCTGGCCGTGGCGCCGACGGCGTTGGTGCAACCGCGCGCCGAGCACACCTCGCTGCGCTGGTCGGCCGAACAGGCGAACACGCCCGGCGCGTTGCAGTGTCCGACCCCGCCCGTCGTGCACGATTTGGCCAGCTGGCCGTTGTTGGTGCAGGCCGCATTGTTGACCGCGACATCCGGGAACGGGTCGTCGCACACGTTGTTGCAGTCGTCGTCGGCGTTGTTGCACAGCTCGGTCAGAACGGACGACGCGATGATGTCGGCGAGCGCGGCTTCGATGTCCGACTGACTGTTGGCCAGCCGTGCCTTCTGCGTCCCGCCGGCGAGCGCGATGGAGTCCAAATCGGGGGACGGGTTGCTGCCAAACGCCAACCCGATGACGTACACCTTGTTCAAATTCTTGGCCCCCGCGACGGTCGCGCCGACGAAGCCAGCGGCTGCGGCCGGAGGCCCGAGCTTGGCGTCGGTGTCGCACGTATCGAACCCGTCGGTGATTTGCACCAACACGTAGGGGCGGCATTGCTTCTGGGTGTCGACGGTGTTCTTGTACCAGACCGTCGCGGTGCGGGCGGCGCCGGCCAGCGGCGTATGACCGTAGGCGCGCAGCTCAGGGTCGACCGGCGCGCCACCGCCAGCGTCGCTGTCGTCCTCCTTGCCGTCGACATACTGAAAAATCGCGCTCGAGGGCTGTGTCGCGGGATCGACGACGATATCGCCGCCGACCGAAACGCAGCTCTTGGTGTACTCGCAATGTCCAAGCGCGACGGTCTTGCTGGTGCAATCGTAGTTGGCGGGGCACGGGATAGCCGAGCTGCAGCTGCACACCGTCGCGGCGCTACCGGCGAGCGCTACGCACGAGGAGCCCGCGGCGCAATCGCCCGCGGCCGCACAAAGCTGTGGGGTCGGGCAGTTTCCCAGATCACTTCCGAGCGTCGTGCCGCAGGTGCCGGCCCAACTGACCGGCAGCTCGTCGTTGTTGTAGCCACAGGTCGCGCCATTGCGCGTGTCGGTGGCGCCGTAGTCGGCCAGGCTGGTGTCCGTGCTGCACAGGTTGTTGTCGCTACCGCACACGCCACCGACGCAAAATTCATACGCGCCGCACTGCCCGTCATTTGTGCATCCACACTGCTTGATCGCATTGCAGTTGCCGCTGAAACAGTTGCCGTTGCCGGCGCAAAAGTGCGGCGTGAAGTTGGGAAACTGGCCGCAAACGTTGGCCGAGCAAACTTCGATTCCCGGACAGGTTCCACCGCCCGAGCAGGCGCATTTCCCGGTGGCCGCGTTGCATGTGCCCCACGCGCAGTCGGCATTAGTACCGCACACGCACAGCCCGGCCGTGCACGTGTTTGTCGTGCACTGACTGCCCTTGTTGCAGACCTTATTGGCATTTCTGGCGTCGGGCACGAACGTGCTCGACTGGATTGGGCACAGACTGCCGCTGTAGCGCATCAAGCCCCAGTCGATGTCGCCTGAGCCATTGAGCACGTTGGTCATGGCCTGCTTGGCGGCATAGATGCGGCTATTGACCCCGTCATACGCCGACAGGGTGAGGGGCGGCGCGACGCACTGATTCAGTGCGCCGACCTCCTGTCCGACATAGAGCGAGAAGTTGGCGTCGGCCGGGAACTGCCGCGTCAAGGTCGAGTCGTGAAAGTAGGTCGAGCCGTCGCCGCCCGTGGTGGCATTGTCCTGAAAGTGCGCGCTCATCGAGCCCGACGTGTCGATCATGACCATGACGCGCGGCCGAATCTGAGTCGCGGCGGCGGCGGGTCTGACCATTCCCACGCCGGCAATCGCAAGCGGCATCGCGAACAGCAACGCAGCGAAGGCCGGACGGCGTCGACTACACATCTGGGGGCTCCTGGTCATGGGCTGGTCTTCTTGGCATCGTCTGGCGGCGCGGTGTCGGGCGCGTCATCGTTGGGCTTGGGCGCCGGCGGCGCCTCGTCGACGACGTGGAACTCGACGCGTCGATTGACCTCTCGACCGGCCTTGGTCTTGTTGTCGGCGACCGGGCGCAGCGGGCCATAACCGGCCGACACCAACCGCGCGGGATCGACGCCGCGCTTGGCGACATACAGGAGCACGGCATCGGCGCGATCCTGCGACAGCTTGACGTTGCTGTCCTGCTTGCCCTGCGCGTCGGTGTGCCCCTCGATGCGAATCTTCAGCTCCGAGTGCGCCTTGATGATCGACGCGACCTGGTCGAGCAGGTTGAAGCTGCGTGGCTGAATCCGCGACTTGCCGGTGTCGAAGTAGACCTTGTCCAAGATGACGATCTGCCCGCGCTCGAGGCGCGCCTTGGCCGGCGGACCCTTGTCGGGGCAGCCGTCCTCGTCCTGATAGCCGTTGATCGTCTCGGGCTGGTTGGGGCACTTGTCGAGCTTGTCCGGAATGCCATCCTTGTCGTTGTCGAGGTCGGGGCAGCCGTCGTCGTCCTCGAAGCCGTCGATATCTTCGGGCTCGTTGGGGCACTTGTCGTAGGCGTCGGGCACGCCGTCGTTGTCGTTGTCCGGATCCGGGCAGCCGTCGGCATCCTCGAAGCCGTCCTTGTCCTCCGGCTCGTTCGGGCACTTGTCGATGTTGTCGGGAATGCCGTCGCCGTCGCTGTCGGTCTTCGCCAGCGGGCAGCCGTCGTTGGGCTTGGGCGGCTTGTGATCCTCCGGATCCATCGGGCAGGCGTCATGCAAGTCGTCGATGCCGTCGTTGTCGTTGTCCGGATCAGGACAGCCGTCCTCGTCCTGGAACTGGTCGAAGTCCTCCGGCTCGTTCGGGCACTTGTCGACCACGTCGGGGATGGTGTCGCCGTCGTTGTCCGGATCCGGGCAGCGACGGCG